>JBJONJ010000325.1:0-3683 GCA_046051905.1 Verrucomicrobiota bacterium | reverse complement strand
CGGCGCACGAGATCGAGTTCGAAGCTCACCTTCGTCAAACCGGGCATGTTGTAGAGAAACAACGGCAGCGGCATCTCAGCGACGAGATCCTGCACATACTCGAGCATCTCCGGCGGCGCGGCGGGGAAGTAATACGGCGGCGCGAGCACGACATGCGTCGCCCCGGCCTCGGCGGAGTATTTGGCGAGGTTCACGCTTTCGGTGAAGGCGGTGTCCGTGATGCCGACGAGCACAGGAACGCGGCCTTTCGTAAGCTGGCAGGTCTTTTCGATGAGTTCATGACGCAAGCGGTAGCTGAGGCTCGGACCTTCGCCCGTGGTGCCGAGGATGAAGAGGCCGGACACACCGCCGCTGATGAGATGCTCGATGAGACGCTCCAAGCCGGCGACGTCGAGGGTGTCGCGATCACGCAAAGGAGAGACGAGGGGCGGGATGATGCCGCGGAGGGGTTGGGACATGGTCGGAAAGGATAAAAGGGGATGGATCAAAGATAAAAAGGCTTCGGCTGACCATGTTTGGCAGCGGCTTGACGATTCTTGATGAGGCTGACATGCTCCACGCATGCCCGCCACCGACCAGGCCGACTATTTTTCCACGCAAGTGATGCGCACGCGGCGCTTCTTTCTGCCCGAATGGCAGGAGCGGCAGCGTGACGAATCCACGCTCTGCCTCGTGGGCGGCGGCTGCGAGTGGTGTGCCCCGGATTTCGTGGTGGACCGGCAGGACTTCCCATTTTTGGCCTTTGAATTCGTCTCTCGCGGCAAAGGCAGCGCGACGCTGGCGAATCGCAAACACGAGGTGGAGGCCGGGCACGCGTTCTTTTACGACTCCAGCGTGCCGCATGTGATCTCCAGCTCGGCGGAGGAGCCGATGGTGAAATACTTCTTTAACTTCACCGGTTCGCGGGCCGCTGCTTTGATGAGCGATCTTGACCTCGGTGCGGGCAGTGTGCTGCGCGTGGCGGATGCTTCGCGGGTGGTGAGCCTGCTCGAAGAAGTGATCGATCATGCGCTGCGTGGCGGGCGTTTTGGTCTGCGAACGGCCTGCGCGGCGCTGGAGCATGCGTTGGTGCTTTGCGCGGACAGTCGCCAACCCGCGACGACGAAGATGGACCCTGCTTACGCGACGTATCTGCGCTGTCGCGGCCATCTGCTGCGCAATTATCCCGTGCTCAACAGCATCGAGCAGGCCGCGAAGGCCTGTCACGTCTCCGCCGCCTACTTCACGCGTCTGTTTCAACGTTACGACACCGAGACGCCGCTGGCATGCCTGACGCGTCTGAAGCTCTCGCAGGCCGCGATCAAGCTCCGCCAGCCGGATGCGCTGGTGAAAAACGTGGCCGCCGAGCTCGGCTACAAGTCTGCCGCGCATTTTTCGCGTGCTTTCAAGGCCAGGAGCGGAAGATCACCGCGTGGGGAGTGAGGCATCTGGAGGCTTGCGATGGCTTGGGCGGGATGGTACTCTTCTTGCATGAGCATCACCGCCACCGTCATCAACGACACGATCAAGCTGTCCGAAGGCGTCCATCTGGAAGACCAGACGGAGGTTTTGATCCTGCCCAGGAACAAGAGCGGACAGGCCTTTCTGGAGAGGTACAAGGACCTCATCGGCTGCATCAAGGATGGCCCGACTGATCTGGCTGACAATCACGATCACTATCTTTACGGCACACCAAAGCGGAATGCATGAAGACGGTCTTTGCGGACACTTGGTTCTTCCGGGCGATTCTTTCCGAGCGGGATCAGCATCATGACAAGGTGGTGCAATACTTGGGCGAGACCGAAGATTTCATCATCACGACGCGATGGGTTCTCGCGGAGACGGCGAACGCAGCGGCGGGCTCTGCCTATCGTGAGGATGCCGCAAGGTTTCTCGTGCAAGTGGAGTCCGATCCAGACATGACCATCATTAAGGAGAGTGATGTGATGTACCAGCGAGGAATGAAACTCTACCTTTCTCGCTCAGACAAAGCTTGGTCCCTGACGGACTGCATTTCGTTTGTGGTGATGGATGAGCGGGGCATCACAGAGGCGCTGACGGCGGATCATCATTTCGAGCAGGCGGGTTTCCGGCCGTTGTTTGCACGAAACTAAGCGGCCCGTCTTGAAATGCGGCGGGGACTTCCCATCTTCGCGGACCTCCAAACCGCTGCCGCATGCTTTCCATTCTCAAAATCCGCAACCTCGCCCTCGTCGAAGACGTGACCTGGGAACTCGCGGCGGGGCTGGTGGGGGTGACGGGCGAGACGGGCGCGGGGAAATCCATCATCGTGGGCGCTTTGAAGCTCATCCTCGGCGAGCGGGCGGACCGCTCACTCATTCGCACGGGGCAGGATGCCTGCACGGTGGAGGCGAGTTTTCATCTAAAGGACGCGCGGGCCATTGATGCTGTGCTGGAGGAGGCGGGACTGGAGCCGTGCCAGGAGGGCGAACTCATCGTGAAGCGCACGATCAGCGCCAGCGGAGCGAACAAGCAGTTCGTGAACTGCTCGCCGGTGACGATCCAGGTGCTCAAAGGCCTCGGCGAGTTTTTGGTCGATCTGCACGGGCCGCATGATCATCAGTCGCTTAACTCGCGGGAGCGGCAGCTCGACATGCTGGACAAGTTTGCGGGCATCGAGGAAGCGCTCGCGAAGTATGAAGCGGCTTGGAAGGAATGGCGGGCGGCCGTGGCCGAGCTTGATGAGTTGGAAAATTCCGAGCGGGCGGGCAGCCAGCAGATCGACATGCTGAAGTTTCAGGCGAATGAAATCGCCTCCGCGAACCTCAAGGAGGGCGAGGAAGAGGAGATCGAGTCCAAGCATCGCATCGCGGCGAACGGCGCACGTCTCGCGGAGTTGTGCGGAGCGATCACGAGCCGCCTCAGCGAGGGCGAGGGCAGTGTGGTGGATGGTTTGCGCGAGATCAGCCGCAGCATCCACGAGCTGGAGAAGATCGATCCGGGCACGGCGAAGATGTTTGAAGGCTTCAAATCCGCCCAGATCGAGTTGACGGAGCTGGAGAGCAGCGTGGCGGATTACGCGGAGGAGCTGGAGATTGATCCGGCGGAGCTTGTGAGGCTCGAAAGCCGCATCGACACGATTCAAAAGCTGAAGCGGAAGTATGGCCGCACGATTGGCGAGATTTTGGAGTTCCTGGTCGAGACAGAGCGCAAACTGAGCCGCATCGAGAATCGCAGCGAGGAGATCGCGAAGCTGCAAAAGCTCGTCCAAGAACGCGAGGCGGATGTTTTGAAGCTCGGGAAGCAAATCTCGAAGAAACGGGCCGATGCGGCACCGAAGCTCGCCAAAGAGGTCGCCAGCCATCTCGCCGATCTCGGCTTCAAACAGAGCGTTTTTGCCGCGCAGCTCGCGAACCTTTCCGAACCTTCCAAAAGCGGCCTGGAGGAGGTCGATTTCCATTTTGCGCCGAATCCGGGCGAGCCCTCGAAGCCGCTGCGCATGACGGCGAGCAGCGGAGAAATGTCCCGCGTGCTGCTGGCCGTCAAAAGCGCTCTCGCCAAGCAGGACGCGGTGCCGCTGCTCGTGTTTGACGAAATTGATGCGAACGTCGGCGGCAACATTGCCGAGGCGGTGGGCCGCAAGATGGCGGCGCTGGGTGCCACGCATCAGGTGATCGCCATCACGCACTTCCCGCAGGTGGCCTCGCTGGCGAAGAGCCACTTCGTCGTCACGAAGGAAATCA
>JBJONJ010000324.1:0-4492 GCA_046051905.1 Verrucomicrobiota bacterium | reverse complement strand
AGCGGACGGTCGAGGTATTGCTGGAACCAGCGGTTGTTGCTGTCCCACACCACCTTGGCGAACTCGGCGTGCGATTTGTCGGTGAAGTCGAACTCCTTCAGCCGCTTCTCATCGCCGCCCGCGGCTTTCCACTTGGCGTATTGCTCGTTGAGGTATTGGAAGCGCAAATGCCCGCGCTCGACATCGGCGCGTCGTTTCTCTGGCTCGATGCGTTCGACTTTGGCGATGGGCGCTTGCTTCACCATCGGGCCTTCCCACTCCACCCAATCGATCCACAACGCCGATGGCGGTCCCACGCCGGTGGCTTTCTGCGCGGTGGTGAAAAGCTCGTGATCGAGTTTCACATCCCGCTTCTCACGCAGCACAAAGGTGCGCGGACCATCGGCGGCGAGGCTCACAGGCACCTCGATCACCTGCGGTGCGTCGGTGGTGCCGCTGATTTGGAACGTCTGCATCAACGTGAAGTCTTCATCGCCCGCCTTGCGACTGCCGAGCGCGACGAAGTGCCGCTCCTTCGGCGTGCCCTTCACCGCGCCGATGCGGAAGCGCAGCAGGTAATCGCCCGGCTCCGCCTTCTCGATCTCATGCTTGGTCTTGAGCCAACCGGAAGGTTGATCCGGCGGCAGCGTGATGACCTCTTCTTTGTGGACGTTGTAGATGGTCAAATACGCGCCGGTCTTGGTGAGCGGATCGTTCAAGTAACGCTCAAAAGTCGGCCCGTGCTGCTCAAAGCCACGGATGCGGAACTTCGCCTCCTGCTCGTCCGGAATGCCCTTCTGCGGCTGCTTGGTCTCCATGAACTTCTTCGCCGCCTCATAGCCGCCTTTGAAGTAGCCATTGTAAGTGCCGCCGACCATCGCGTTCGCATGCAGCTCGACCTCGCGGCGTTCTTTGATCGTCTTGGTCAATGCGGGCGCATCATTCACCGGCCCTTCCAGCTCGACAAAGTCCACCCAGATGCATGGACGCGGGCCGGTGCCGGTTTTGTCCCAAGCCTCGCGGAACATCGCGTATTCGGCCTCGCGCTTGTTCGGGCGTTTGTCGCGGATGGCGAAGTTGCGGTCGCCGCGGGCATTGATCTCGACAGGAATCTCCAGCGTCTGCGGACTTGCGAGCGTGCCGGTGACTTGATGCGAGCTGAGCACGTTGAAGTCCGCCGCGTCGGCCTTGCCGGTGCCGATCTCGATGAAGCGTCGCTCCTTCGGCGACTCGTCGCTGGCCGCGAGACGCACGCGCAGCGTGTATTTGCCCGCAGGCCATTGGTTCGGCGCAGTGATGCCCGTGTAGCGACCGAGGGAGTAGAGCATGAGCCACGTGCCCGTCTCGCGCTGCGGCAGCTTCGCGTAGTCGGCATAGTATTGATGATGGTAGCTGTATTCGCTGCGGGCGAACTGCGCGTCGTCCACGTCCTTGAAACCAAACTGCGTCGGCGCGGGCGCACCCGCGATCTCAGCGAAGCGATTGTAAAACAAGTGCGGCGACTGCTTCACCTTCGGGTCATCCCGCAGCTTCTTCACGATGTCCGCGTTCGCCGGTTGCTTCGCCGCCTCATCAATCGCCGCGCACCATTTCTGAAAGCGCGAATACTTCTCCACATAGCCCTCGGCATAGATGGGCATGTATTTGTTCGCCCATTGCTCGGGGTCTTTGCGGAGTTTCGCGACCTTCGTCGCGAGAGGTGCGGCCTTTGCATTCGCCACCTCGATCCAATCAATCCACAGCGCGAACTCCGGCCCGATGCCGTTGCGCTTCTTTGCTTCGGCGAAAAGGCGATGCGCGACCTCCTCGGACTCGTAGCTGCCTTTCTCCTGGAAGAAAAAGCCGTGACCGTTCAGCGGCGAAAACTTCAGCGGAATCTCGATCACCTGCGGCTTCTCCATCGTACCGGTGACCTGATGGCTGCTCGTGACCGCACGCACGCCGGTGTCATGCTGCGAGCCAAACTCGACGAAGTGCCGCTCCTTGGGTGTGTTGCTCGTGGCCGCGATGCGCACCCGCACGACGTAATCGCCCGCAGGCCAATCGCCGGGGATACGGAAGGGCTGATACGGATTCGCGAACACGTCCTCGATGGTCAGGAAGCTGCCCGTCTCCGCCGCCGGGTGCGCCAGATAAGCACGCTGCTGCGGCACGGAATGCACCCAGTTCCGCCGACCCTGCTCGTCCGCATGCACCGCATCGGTGAAGCCGAAGTCTGCGGGAGAAGGCGCGCCTTGGATCCTCTGCCACGCAAAGAAGAGATGCGTTGCATCGCCCTTCTTCTCGGCGCGAATCTGGGCGACGATGTCCACATTCTCAGGCTTCGCCGCCGCTGCATTTACCGCCGCCGTCCACTTCTCGTAGCGCTCATGCGCATCCGTGCGCTCCTTCAGCGACACCGCGATGCGAGCATTCCTCTCCTCCGCTTCGACGTGCATCAAGCGCGGCTTGACCGCCGTCGGCGCGATGAACCGCGCGAAGTGCTCATCCAGCGCCTGCCGACCGAGCGCGAGGTATTGTTCAAACTGATCCGACGACATGAAGAGCGATGAGCCCACGGTATCAAAGGTGCCCGCACCGCCATCCGCAGGCAGCTCGTTCACCCGCAAGTCCACGCCGAGCAGATCGCGGATCGTGTTCTTGTATTCGCGACGATTCAGGCGGCGCATCGTGATCTTGCCACCGGAGTCGCTGAGGGCTGTGCGAGCCGTGACGAGCGTGCGGGAGAGGTCGTCGAGGAAATCGGTCTTCGCGGCCAGTTCAGGCTGCTTTTCGTCCTCCGGCGGCATTTCGCCCGAGTTGATCGAGTTCAGCACCTTTTGCCAAAGATCGGCCTTTTCGACCGAATCGAGCGTGAACGCGATGTCATCGAGCCGAACCTTTCCTTTTTGCTTCTCGGCATTGTGACAGGTCAGGCAGTTGTCTTTGAGAAAGACGCGGTGCTTGGCGTCCAGCACGGCCTGGGGAGGTCCGGCGAGGAGGGCGAGAGGAGCGAAAAGAAGCGCAGTGTAATAGCGGGGCATTCTTGGGCTGGTAAAGATTTGGGGTAAAAGATGGGGGACAGATTCTGACGTTCTGAATCTTTTACCCTCAATCTTTTACCATCTTGATTGGCTAACTCAGGGTGGTGAAGTGGATGGTGGTCTGCGTGATGTTGATCCAGTGAATGGCTTTGAGGGCCGTGTGCTTGAGAAGCTTTCTTGCCTCGTCTTCAAAGTTGTCCAAACGCTCCTGCAGTCCGGTGATCTTGAAGGCCACATCAGGAGACACGAGTCGCATGCGCTGATCGGCAAGGTGGCCCTTGTTCCCCAATACCGGCACCGGCAGAAGCACCTTGTCCTCGCCGCCCAGGAAGTGGGTGATGGCTTGCTCATACAAGGCGATCTCTAAGCCGGCACCCCAATCGGCGATCAATGCCCCGAGGATGTCCCGCAGGCGGGATGCGTCGGCCATTGGCGCATTCCAACGTTGATCCACAATGACAGGATTTTTCAGCTCACAGAGCCTCGCAGGGCAGTTCACAAAATCCTGTCCGATGCTTTCGGGGCGCACGTTGATGACTTTGCCGTGAGCCAGATCGAGCAAGAGCAGGTAGTTGAGCGTCTGGCCCCGGTGACGCGTGTGAATCGTGTCCGCTGCCTTGAACTCAAACAGTCCGCTGGAGTTGACCAGGACATCCACAAAGTAGCTTTTGGCGAAACTGCCGTGTGTGACGACGATCTCGACTTCGAGCATCACCCCGCTCATCCGGTCAGCGAGCTCCTTTTTGTAAATGAGTTCGTCGAAGAAGCGTCCAAAATCGTTGTGGATGTCGATGACATGCCCGACCACCTCGCTGGCCAGCAGCTTAAACTCCGCCTGCGAGATACGCTTGGTAACAATGGGGCAATGAATCGGCATGGGCAAAAAATCCGTTTCTGAAATTTTTTACCCCGAATCTTTTTACCAGCAAAACCGAGCTAGAGGACGGGGCGATGGCTGGTAAAAGATTTGGGGTAAAAGATCTGAGTGAGTGGTGACTTTTGGTTAAGCAATGAGTTCCTTCACCACACCGGTGCTATCCCCATGCCGCTCCGCTTCGATGCCGAGGCTGTTCAGCATCGTGAGCCACACGTTGCAGAGCGGCGTGTCTTTGGGCAGGACGAGGTGGTGGCCGAGTTTGAGGTTCGCGGCTCCG
The DNA here is from genome assembly GCA_046051905.1 of Verrucomicrobiota bacterium. Taxonomy (GTDB): domain Bacteria; phylum Verrucomicrobiota; class Verrucomicrobiia; order Verrucomicrobiales; family Verrucomicrobiaceae; genus Prosthecobacter. The sequence continues at coordinate 336 of JBJONJ010000324.1, read as the reverse complement.
CCAGTGAGGACGGTGGGACAGTTGTCGAGGTAGTGGATGGTGCGGATGTTGCTGCCATAGGCGAGGGCGATGTGATCAAACAACGTCGTGCCATCAGCTTCCATCGTGGCCTTGAGCTTGTCGATGAGACCGGCGAGCAGCTCGCTCTGAGTCTCGTCACGCTTCTGCGAGGCCGCCATGCGATTACCGGGGCTGTAGTGGCTCATGTCGTGCGGTGCGACCTTGGTGCCGAGGCTTTGCAGCAACGTGCCCACCGGCTGCCGGTAGGTGAGCACCCGCGTGCTGTCCGTCTGCAAGGCGGCGACGATGAGGTCATACATCACTTTGATTTCCTCT
>JBJONJ010000323.1:0-6987 GCA_046051905.1 Verrucomicrobiota bacterium | reverse complement strand
AATTCCGCTTCCCGAGGAATGAAGAACCTGCCCACCGCCTTTCAGCGCAATGCGCTCTGGACCGCCATCACCGCGCTCTCGCTCACGGTGATTGGAGCCTTGGCTGTGTGGCTCGTTTACCTCGCCACCAGCGTGCTGTCTTTTTTACAGCCCATCCTCGTGCCCTTCGCCGTCGCGGGCGTGCTCGCCTATCTTTTGGAGCCCGGCGTGAAGTGGTTGGAAAAACGCGGCATCAACCGCTCGCGGGCCGTTTTGCTCGTCTTTGCCCTCTTCAGCCTGTCCCTCGGCGCGTTGACCTGGTGGATCACGCCAAAGCTCTGGGCACAGGCTTCCAATCTCACGAGTAAGGTGCCCGCTTATACCGTAAAGGCCCGCGATGCCGTGGTGCGCTTCTCCACGCATATGGAGGAAAAATACGGCATCACCCTCATCCCTCACGAAGAGCTTCAAAAGAGCGTCGAAAGCCCGCAGGAACCCGCCAAGACCTCCGGCGAAGAATCCGACCTCGATTTCAAACAGCTTCTCACCGGCGACTGGGTGAAAACGACCCTTCCCGGCCTGGCGAAGAACGCCTGGAACTTCATCCAAGCCGGCTTCGGCGGCTTCATGGGCGTGTTCGGCTTCATGCTCTCGCTGATGATCGTGCCTCTTTACCTCTACTATTTTCTCATTGAGAGTGCGAAGATCAAAGAGGCATGGTCCGACTACCTTCCGCTGCGCGCCTCCTCCTTCAAGGACGAGCTTGTGAGCTGCCTCACCGAGATCAACGGCTATCTCATCGCTTTCTTCCGCGGCCAATTGTTTGTCAGTGTTCTCAATGGCATCGCCACCGGCATCGGCCTCATGATCGTGGGGCTTGATTTTGGACTGCTCATTGGTTTGGCGCTCTGTGTGCTGGGCATCATCCCCTATCTTGGCATCGCCATCTGCTGGATTCCCGCGGTTATCATCGCCTCCGTGCAAGGCGGCAGCGCCCTCATCCCCGGAGATCCGTGGTGGGCCATGCCGCTCGCTGTCACCGCCGTGTTCGTTCTCGTGCAGCAGATTGATGGCTTCTTCATCACCCCCCGGGTCGTCGGCGAGGCCGTGGGCCTGCATCCGATGACGGTGATCGCCTCCGTGCTCGTGTGGGCGCTGCTTCTTGGTGGCCTGCTCGGTGCCATCCTCGCGGTCCCGATGACCGCCAGTGTGAAGGTTTTGTTTCAACGTTACATCTGGCGCGCACGCATCGCCCCGCGCACAGTGGGCGGCGCACGCGAAAATCCCCAGGAGCCTGCCCCATGCTCATGAACCAACATGAATCACGCACGCCCGGTGTCATTTTCACCGGCATGTGGCGCTACAAACCCCCCCACGCAGCTGTGGGTGCGCTGCTGTGCGCCGGCGGCAGCATCCTGCTCGCCCGGTTGCTGCTGCTCTTCTTCCAGAAGCAGGACCTAGCCCCTGAGAGCATCCTCACCGCCCTGGCGCTCTTCCTAGCTGGCAGCCTGCTTTTTTATATAGGCACCACGCTGTTCTTCTCCCTCGTCACCGGCTACGCGAAACGCCTCGTCATCTCCGAGGAGGGTGTTCGCTATGCCAATGCATGGTTTTCGTGGCGGCATGTGCGGTGGATTGATGCCCGGCTCAAGGGGGGGGCCTACCAGGTCTTCATCCGCCGGTCTTGCGGCCTCTTCCGCCAGCGCTTGCTGAAAATTGACGACGGGCTCTCCGAGGAGCAGCGTGAACGTCTGCTCAACCAGCTTACCGACCGCGTAAAGCCCCGTTATGGCCATCTGCGCATCGGTGATGCCGCGCACTTCGTGGTGCAGGACCGTGAACTGCCCGCTCCGGGCGCCGTCCGCACGCCCTGAGCCATGCGAAACGCCCTTCTCGTCTTCCTCGGCGGCGGCCTCGGTTCCGTGGCACGCTACCTCACCGTGCTCGGCATCGCCCGCTGGCTGCCGCAGAGCACCTTTCCATGGGGCGTGCTCGCCGCGAATGTGCTCGGCAGCTTCATCCTCGGCTTCCTCTGTGTGTGGCCCATGATGCGCACGCAAAACACCGCGGTCTGGCTTCTGCTCACCACCGGCTTCCTCGGAGGCTACACCACCTTCTCCACCTACACCGCGAACACCTGGGAGCTCTTTGAGAGCGGTCAAACCTACACCGCGCTACTCAACGCCCTCGGCAGCCTCGCTGCCGGCCTCATCGCCGCAGCGCTCGGCTTCATGTTTGGCCGCTGGTGGCATGGATGAGGGCGGTTCGCAGCACATGGCGTCCACCCAGGCCTTCCGCATTTTTCGCCGCCACGTGGCTGGCATGTTCGGCACAGCGTTCGAGAGGCCACTGGGAAATCCAGCCGTGCAGGAAGGCGCCGTGATACACATCACCGCAGCCGGTGGTGTCCACGACAGGATGAGCCATGAAGGCCGGCTGATGATGCTCAAAGCCATCGGGTGTCCAGACATGGCTTCCGCGAATGCCTTCGGTGATGACCAGCAGCCGCGCCGGAGGCTGGAGAAGCTTCTGGACGATTTCAGACAGGCCGGAGGTGCCCGCGGCCTTTTCGGCAAAATCGCGGGAGATGATGCGCACATGGCTTGCCTCGAAAAGATCGCGGATCGACTCTCGAAAGCGTCCCGCGCCGCCATCGAAGGAAATTTCGACGTTTTGAGCCTGCGCGGCCGCGGTGGCGGTCCGGCAAGCCTTTTCATGCCGGCCATTCAAATGCAGCAAACGCACGCCTGTGAGCATCGAAGGGGCAAACACCGGCTCGGGAGCCTCCGCGGGCATGAAAACGATCTGCCGTGCTCCATCCCGCTGCCGCACAAGGATCACCGCTTCCGCAGGAGAGTCGTCGAGCAGCGTGCAGGTATGCCCGTGGGCACTCAAAACTGCCAGCGCCGTCGCCACCGGCCCGCCGCGATCCTCCGCGCGAGCCAGCGCCTGCGTCACGCCCTCGACCACGCTGAATTCGGGCACGACGAAGAAGGTGTCCCGAGTTTCCGCGCCAATGCCGATTACTTTGAAAGAAGAGGAAGCCATGCGGCGGCATGATTCCGCTGATTTTCGCGATTGTCATCCTCAGCCCCGTCATTCAACATCGCGCCCACTTTCCCTGCATGAGCACCTCCGCCACTCCCGACGCCTCCGCCCCCTGGTATAAGCACCTCACCAAATATCATTGGTTCGTCTTCATCGTGGCCTCGCTCGCGTGGTTGTTTGACTGCCTCGACCAGCAGCTCTTTCTCCTGGCTCGCAACTCGGCCATGAAGGCCCTGTTGCCGCCGGACATGGACCCGATCAAGTATGGCGGCTATGCCACCTCGATCTTCGTCGCAGGCTGGGCCACCGGCGGTCTCATCTTCGGCTCCGTCGGCGACCGTATCGGCCGCGCGAAGACGCTCACGCTGACGGTGCTCATCTACTCCGTCTGCACGGGGCTCTCGGCTTTCTCGAAGGGATGGATCGACTTTGCGATCTACCGTTTTCTCACCGGTCTCGGTGTCGGTGGTGTCTTCGGCCTCGCGGTCGCTCTCGTGGCGGACACGCTGCCGGATACGGCCCGCGCCGGTGCGCTCGGCACCTTGCAGGCGCTCTCCGCGGTCGGAAATATCGCCGCGGGCCTTACCAGCATGTACATGGGCAGCTTGGAAGCCTCGAAGGCCATCGAGCCCGGCACCGCGTGGAAGTACATGTTCCTCGTCGGCGCGCTTCCCGCCTTCCTCTGCGTCTTCATCCAGATTCGCCTCAAAGAACCCGAGAAATGGGTCAAGGCACGCGCTGCTGGCAAGGCGGCTGGCGTGAAGTTTGGCTCCTATTCCGCGCTGCTCGGTGATGTGCGTTGGCGGAAGTCCGCGCTGCTTGGCATGGTGCTTTGCGTGGCAGGCGTGATCGGCCTGTGGGGCATCGGCTTCTTCAGTCCTGAGCTTGTTGGCGATGTGATGGAACGCTCGCTGAAGGCTGAAGGTGTGGCTCCGGAGAAGATCGCCGGTGAAAAGACCTACTGGATCGGTGTGAACTCCATCGTGCAGAACCTCGGCGCGTTCTTTGGCATGCTGCTCATGACGAAAATCGCCCAGGGCCGCGGTCGCAAGCCTGCCTTCGCCATGGCCTACGTCGCCGCCATGATCGCCACCGTCGGCTTCTTCCAGTTCTTCAATGGCCGTGGCGACATCTGGATGAGCGCTGTGATGGGTGCCTGCCAGCTCGCTCTCTTTGCCGGCTTCGCCATCTACCTTCCGGAGCTCTTCCCCACCAGCCTGCGCAGCACCGGCACGAGCTTCTGCTACAATGTCGGCCGTTTCGTGGCCGCCAGCGGTCCCTTCACCCTGGGCAGCCTCCAGGCCGCTCTGAAAGCTGGTGCCACCACGCCCGAAGCGAAGCTGGAAGCCTTCCGCACCGCCTGCACCTACATGAGCGCCATCTTCCTCCTCGGCCTCGTCGCGCTCGCCTTCCTCCCCGAGACCAAAGGCCGTCCGATGCCGGAAGACTGACCGGCAGTGCCGGAATGACGAAACCAGAATGACGAAGGCCGAATCGCTTCGTCATTCATTCGACATTCCTCATTCGTCATTTTCCTCTATGACTCCCGCCGAACTCATCGCTCTCAAAGACCCGTCAAAGCTCTCGCCCGAGGCTCAAACCCTCTGGCAGATCAAAAACGGCGATTGGGATACGGCGCACAACATCGCGCAGGACATCCACACGAAGATGGGTTCGTGGCTTCACGCCCTGCTGCATGTCATTGAGGGGGATCAATGGAACGCCGACTACTGGTTCTCCAAGGCTGGCAAGCCTTCGCACGGCCCGAAGGAGATCGACACGCTATGGGATGAGATCGCCGCGGTGGTGCTTGGAGTCTAGGCCACCGCCAGGTGGAAGTAGCCATGGATGTGCGGGTAGCCGCGGAAATACCAGACCATGTCCGGCCCCTCGATCTGCCAGGTGTCCCAGACCTTGTCGCCACCGATGTCGAACTCGCCGCCGTAGCAGGAGATGAAGAGGCGCTCGACGAGCTTGCCCGACTCAATGGTCCTCATCGTGGCCTCCACATCGGCCGGGCGGAAGCATGCCAGCATGCGGCGCATCGTCTCGATCAGTCTGGCTTGCTGATCCTTGGTTAAATCGGCCCCTGACAGGCCGGGCAGATCGTTTTTGCGTTTCGCGATGACTTCGGCCGGCTTCTCCGAGCGCGGTTCACGGGCCACGAGGATTTTTTCGCGTTGCCTGCCATCCAGGGCGCTGACGAACTCGTTGAAGACCAGCCCCTGATACCAGAAGGGATTGCCCGCGTGGTCCTTCTCCTCGCGGAAGGCCTTGGCAAAGTTCCCGTAAAAGATCGGCCGGCCGCCAAAACCGGGCGCTCCGTCGTTTCGCGCAAAGCAGCGCCGGGTGACATGATGCCCTGTGTAGATGAACTCGAAGTCCGCGTCCTCCGGCGTGCCAAAGAAGCCGACTGAGGGCGTGTTCTTGATCTGCCCCATCAGGTCCTTCTGCACCTGCCAGTTCATCTTCTCGCGATGCTCCGGATGATGCAGTGACTCGAAAATCTGCCGAACAAGATCCTGCTGGTCTTTTGAGTAAAAAGTGTGCAGCCGCTGCTCCGGGCAGATGTACCACCAGTTGCTCACATAACGGCGTTTTGCATGGTCACGCGGTAGCACGATCTTCGCCTGCTGCTCCTCGGAGAGGCTCTTGTAGAACTGCATCGCCAGCGAATCCGCGCCGGTGGCGGCACGCAGCGAAGGAAACACGGACAGCGCGGCAGTGGAACCCATCGCACGAAGGATGTCGCGACGGCTGAAGGAGGCGGCGGAGAGCAGGCTCATGGACGCAGTGTCTCAAACCCGCCTCCAAAATGCCAGCGATGATTTCAAAGACCGGTGGTGTCTCACACCGGCCGCAGCACGCTCTTCACCACTTCGCCTTTGTGCATCTTTTCGAAGGCTTCGTGCCATTCGGTGACGGGCCAGACGCCGCCGATGATGGGTTTCACATCAAACTGGCCGCTGCTCATGAGGGCAATGACGCGCTCCCAGATGGGCCAGTTGTGGCTGAAGCTGCCTTGCAGCGTGATGTTCTTCTGCACGAGCGGGTCGATGTTGAAGCCGAGCGGTTGCGGGCCCCAGCCGACTTTGGAGATCCAGCCGGCGGGGCGCACGAGCTCGAGCGCGATTTTGAGCGTGATGCTGGCACCGGCGGCATCGATGACGCCGTCGCAGCCGAGGCCATCTCGCTCCATGGCCCAGGGCTTGGCGTCGCCGATGATGACTTCGCAGCCGTAGTGCTTGCGGGCGAGTTCAAGTCGATGCGCATCCTGCTGGAGCCCGACGATGGCGACTTGAGCGCCGCATTGTTTGGCCATGGCGGCGCAAAGGATGCCAATGGTGCCGGGGCCTAGCACGATGACGCGGTCGCCAGGCTCGATGCGGGCGTTTTTGACGACGGCATTGTAGGCGACGCAGCAGGGCTCGGTGAGGCAGGCCTGCTCAAAGGGAAGGTGATCCGGCACATGGTGAAGGATGCGACTGGGCACGCGGACATACTTGGTCATGGCACCGTTCACGCCGTAGCCGAAGCCCTTGCGGGTGCTGTCGAGATTGTAGAGGCCGCGACGCGTCATCGGGTTGTCTTTGGAAATGATGGCGGCGGTTTCGGAGACGACGCGGTCGCCTTCTTTCCAGCCTTCCACGTCTTTGCCGACCTCGATGATGTGCCCGCCGAACTCATGGCCGAGCACGACAGGATAATTCACCGGCCAGGAGTGATCGGAGGTCCACTGATGCAGATCAGAGCCGCAAACGCCGACGTTGGCGACTTCGAGGAGCACGTCCTCGGCGCCGATGGTCGGCTTTTCGATCTCACGGATTTCGACGGAGCCTTTTTCAGGCGCGAAGTTGACGACGGCGGCGGATTTCATGGGAATTCGGAATGGGGAGTGCGGAAGGCGGAATCAATCAAGCGAAGGCAGAAACGTCTTGGGCATGCACCGCCTCGCAGATC
>JBJONJ010000322.1:0-6067 GCA_046051905.1 Verrucomicrobiota bacterium | reverse complement strand
AAACTTTTCCGACACTCGCCCCCACGCCTTCACCGCGAAAGTTTCGCCGGATGGCAGCCGCTTCGAACTCATCGCGGCTGGGATGCGCAACCATTTCGATCTCGCCTTCAACGCGCTCGGCGACCTCTTCACCTACGACAGCGACATGGAATGGGACGCCGGCACGCCGTGGTATCGGCCGACGCGCATGTACCAGGTTTTGAGCGGCGGAGACTATGGCTTCCGCGAGTCGTCCGGCAAGCTGCCGGGCTACTGCGAGGACATCGCTCCGCCACTCCACGAAGTCGGCCCCGGAAGTCCCACCGGTATGACCTCCGGCAATGGTGCGGCCTTTCCTGCCAGGCACCAGCATGCCATCTATGCCTGCGACTGGACCTACGGCACGCTCTATGCCGTACATCTGACGCAGGAAGGTGCAGGTTACGCTGCGAAACTGGAGGAGTTTCTCTCCGCGAAACCGCTGCCGCTCACGGATGTGGTCATCGGCAGCGATGGCGCGATGTATTTTGCTGTCGGGGGCCGGCGGGTGCAGTCTGCGCTCTATCGGGTGACCTATCACGGATCAGAGAGCACGGCGTCCGCGCCACCTCCTGCGGAGACGCCGGAGCACAGTTTGCGCACCGATCTCGAGAAACTGCACGAAGAAGGCACCGGCCCGGACGCAGTAGAGAAAGCGTTGCCGCACCTTGGTCATCCTGATCGCCTCGTGCGGCATGCCGCACGCGTGGCCCTCGAGCGGCAACCGGTAGAACTCTGGGCGGCGCGGGCGCTGCAACAGACCAAGTCATGGGCGGTTATCGAAAGCGCAATTGCTGTTGCCCGCAGAGGCGGCAAGCCCCATCAGGCCGCGCTGCTTGGGCGGCTAAACGACCTTGATTTTGCACAGCTTGATGCCGCGCAACAGCTTGCGCTGGTACGGGCTTATCAAGTGAGCTTCGCCCGTGCGGGAGTGCCGGCCAATGAAGCAAGCGCGGCAACACTGGCGCGTCTGGAAATTCTCTACCCACAAAAAAGCAACGACTTGAACCGGGAACTCGCCATCGCGCTGGTCGCGATTGATTCGCCGACGGTCGTTTCCAGAACCCTCACACTGATGAAAACCGCGCGCGATGAGCCCGTCCCGTGGTTGAGCGCCGACCTGCTCGCACGGAATGACAACTACGGCTCGAACTTTCTCCGCACCGGACCTGCGCGCCCGATTGTGCAGCAGATCGCTTTCGCCCACACCCTCCGCCATGCCCGCAGTGGGTGGACGCCGGAGCTGCGCCGCGAGTTCTTCGCGTGGTTTCTCACCACGCGGCAGTGGCAGGGCGGGAACCAATTCCGCGGTTTCCTCGATCAGATCCGCGCCGATGCACTTGCCAATGTCCCCGACAGTGCGGAGCGCAAAGTCCTGAACGACCTCTCCACCTTGAAGTCGCTCGACGCGAATCCCGTGCCCATCCGTCCGCCGCGCGGTCCAGGCAAACGTTACACTACCAGCGACCTGCCGTCCTTCACAGCCGACGCGCTGAAGAACCGCGACTTCGCGCGCGGCCGCGAGCTTTACATCGCTGCCGCCTGTCAGGCTTGCCACCGCCTCGGAAACGATGGTGGCGGCATCGGCCCAGACCTGACTGGGGCGGCCAATCGCTATACATTACGCGACTTGCTTGAGAACATTACCGAGCCCAGCAAGGTCATTTCAGATCAGTACGAAAGCACGATCCTCGAGATGAAGGATGGACGCACGATCATTGGCCGCGTGACCGCGGAGGAAGGCGGCATTCTGCAGATCGTGGCCGATTCTTCGGCACCAAATCGCACGATCGACTTGATAAAATCCGATGTGAAAACGCGGCAGGTCTCGCCTGTGTCGCTGATGCCGCCCGGCTTGCTCGACGGCATGAACCGCAACGAAGTGCTCGACCTCCTAGCCTACATCCTCAGCGGCGGTCAGCGGAGCAATACGATGTTTAAAAAATGAATTCCTTGATGCAACTGCTTCGCCCGACATTGCTCTTCCTGTTTGCCAGTAGCCTGCTGTTCCCGCTCCCCGCCTCGGCTACGGAGAAGCTAGAGGCGCGGATCGGTCTGCATCAGGGGCATAGCGTTGTCTTTGTCAACGGACGGCCGGTCGCGCCGCAGATGTATTCAGGAACGGAGCACAGCCGGCAGACATGGACCGGCCAACCGCGGCAGAGCATCGAGGAATTCACCGCGCAGGGTTACCAGATCATCCAGACCGATTTTTGGCTGAAGTATTCACTTCGTCCCGACGGTGTGCTGGACACGGAGGGCATCCGCCGTCAGCTCAGGGGAATCCTCGATGTAAACCCGCAGGCAATGATTGTGGCTCGGATCAATGTCTCCGCCCCAGAATGGTGGCTGGCAGCCAATCCCGTTGAGCGCTGCCAGGTCACGGCTCACGAGGGAAAGACGGAGGCCTTCGGCGGCAATCGTATGGAGAGCCTTGCCTCGGAGCGCTACCGGCAATTCGCCGAGCAACAGCTGCGCGCCTTCATCCGCGAGGTGGCGGCGCTGCCGGAGGGCGACCGTGTGATCGGCTTTCACCTCGGCGGCGGTGTCTACGGCGAGTGGCACTACTATGGCATCTTCAACGAGCCTGACGCCTCGCCACCTATGGCCGATAAGTTCCGCGCCTTCGCACAACAGCGCTACGGCTCGCTTGACGCGATCAATTCGGCGTGGAAGACGGCTTTTACAAAGCTCGAGGAAATTGCCGTCCCGAGCTTCGAGCGGCGCTACCAGCTTGCCGACGGCGACCTGCGCGACCCGGAGCAGGACCGCTTCGTGATAGACTACTACGAGTGCCAGCAAAGTGTGCTTTCAAACCTTGTGACGCACCTCGCGCGAGTGATCAAGGAGACATGGCCGCGGCCTGGAATTGTGGGTGTTTTCTACGGCTACTTCTACGGCGGATTCACCGTCGGCGCACAGGCGAGCCAGCTGGACATCCAAACGCTCTTCCATAGTCCGTATGTGGATTACTTCTCCGGTCCGTATGCGTCGCGCAACATGCTAGGCGCCGGAATTCCCCGCACCCTCGTGCAGAGTGTGCGGCTCAACGGCAAGCTTTGGATGACCGAGCACGACGGCGGTTCGCATCTTCGAGAACACGAAACGATGCATTTCCCCGACATCCCGCGCAACGAGGATGAGTCGATCGCTCGAATGCGGCGGAACTTCATGCACGGCCTTGCTGAAGATGCCGGGCAGTGGTGGTATGACTTCGGTCCGGGCAACAAAACCGGCGGCTGGAGCACTCCCGCCATGCTCGCTGAAGCAAAGCACCTACTCGCGCTGGCCAACGCCGCGCTAACGCGCCCATACGAAAAGCCGTCCGATGTGCTGGTCGTATATGATATGCGTTCCTTCCTGCTGGCTCGCCCGTCGGTGAAGGACCGCCTCACGCCTAAAATCACCGAGGCGCTCACCGACTCCCTCCTCGGCACCGGCGCGGCCGTCGATCGGGTCTTTCTCATGGACCTCGAAGCCGTGGACCTCGCCCGTTACCGTCTTGTGATTTTTGGAAACACCTTTTTGATCGATCCGAAGCAACGCGCATTCATCAAAGAGCGCGTGATGTCACCCGACCGCACCGTCGTTTTCATGTCAGCCGCCGGCTACTGCGATGGCGAAAAGAACGACACCGCCGCGATGTCCGACCTGATAGGGATGCAGATCGAAAAGGTCGCCGACGGCGCAGACACTGTGCCAGTGAAACTCGCGGGCGAGTCCGCGGAGCTCGACGCGCGCGGCGTCGTCAGTCGCTTCGCTGTTGCCGACCCAGATGCGTATGTCCTCGGCACCTACCACAGCGGTACCATTGCTGCGGCGGAAAAAGATGTACGCGGCTGCCGCGTCTGTTATTTCGGCGTGCCTCTCAAGACATCGCTCCGCGCATTGAAGGCCCTGATCCTTGAAGCTGGAGCTCGGAGCTGCGTTTCAGGCACCGCCGAGCGCGACTACGCCGTCATCGGTGGCGGCATCATCGGCCTTTATTCCGTGGATGGCGGCGTGAAGACCATTCATCCGTTAAACGGTGCGCCGCGCGAAGTGCGCTTCGAGCCGATTTCCGCGCAATACTTCGACCTTCAGACAGGCGAGCCGCTCACGGGCCCCCAAGGCGAAATTCGCTGAGCCGTAGGAGTGTTTGAAAAGCCCCACACGCTGGATCCACTTGTTTTAGCGCATCCCGCGACAATGACTGAGTCAGTGTTTGGCTTGCTATTTCAGGCCCTGTACAAGCAGATGCCATGACTGAAATGATACCTGAGACTCCCTACGGATCCGACCGCCATGGTCTGGTATGGGCCTATCAGTTCATTGGCGGCTCTCCAGGGGTCTCTATCACTTCTCATCAGGCGCTGGATATTTTTTTCAACCCTCAAAACAAGGACGCGGACCAGCTCATCTGGTTGCATCTCTCGCTTTCGAACACCGCGTCCATTCCTTGGTTACGCGAAAATTTCCGACTACCTGAGACTTTTTATGAATCTCTTGGGCAGGAGATTGCATCGACCCGAGTGGAGCGGGACGACGACGCCTTGGTGGCGGTGTTTCACGATGTCACTTTTGATTTTTCCTACGATGCAACGGAGGTAGCCACGACCACGCTCTGTATCATGCCGAAGCTGTTCGTGAGCGTTCGTTTGAAGCCGCTGCGATCCGTGGATGCCTTGCGCGCGATGGTTCGTAAAGGCCACGCATTTTCCTCATCCTCTGAACTCCTTGCTCACTTATTGCAAAACCAGGTCAATGTGCTGGTCGAAATCCAGCGACGGGTCACTGAGAATGTGAACGAAATTGAGGATCAACTGCTTTCAAGCCGCATCAAGACCACGCGTGCAGAGTTAGGATCAATGCGCAGGCTTTTGGTAAGGCTTCAAAGGTTGCTCGCCCCAGAACCCGCTGCCCTCTTCAGGCTGCTAAATCGCCCTCCAGATTGGATTTCAAAGGAGGATTTGTTGGAGCTTCAGCACGCAGCGGAGGAGTTTTCAGCCACACTCGGAGATTCAGCCGCCCTCGTGGAACGGGTGAAGCTCATTCAGGAAGAGCTTTCTGCTTTCGTGAACGAGCGCAGTGGTCGTGTTCTTTTCGTGCTGACTTTGGTAACAGTACTCGCGCTGCCCATCAATTTGGTCGCAGGACTTCTTGGCATGAATGTCGGGGGCATTCCGCTCGCGGAATCGGCGGCAGGCTTCACCATTATCGTGACCCTTTTGGTGATCCTGACAGCTGTTCTGGGCTATCAAGTGTTCACGCGCCTGCGCGATTAACATGATTGCACGGATACCAAAATGATTGGATTTTTCGTTCGCTCCATAGGCGCGGCCCGAGCATGCACTGGGGTCGCGTGACACGCTTTGACAGCGAACGGGTCCCACGGAATACCACCGGGGGTGTTCACCCTGCCCGGCAGCAACCGAGCAGCAGACCTGGTGCGGAGCCGCTATTTGCGCCAAAAACCGCGTCGGGTGGCAAGGTCAGCGAGGATTTTGTTGCAGGGGGCCAGGAGGGCTTCCTTGCGGGCGGCGAGCCAGCCCACCGCAAACCATGCGCGCGGATCCTGCCGAGCGAGGTTACGATACAGGTCGAGGGCCACAACGGCATCATTGAGTTGCCCAAGAGGGGTCTGGGCTTTTTGAAGCCGGCGGAGGAATTTTTGGACCGGTCTTTGGGGCCAAAGCGATCCGACGAGTTCCGCCGCGTAACGCAACCTTTTGATGCGCTTGCGCAACTGATGGCGTTCGTCGTCTCCCAAGGTGGCGAAGCGGGCGTCGGCGCGGCGGATTTGCTTTTCGAGTTTGCGGAGCGGGGTTGCGAGCACCTCCCGGAGGCTTTCGAAGGGCCCAAGGGGTTCATCCTGAGGATGGGCCGCCCTGAGCAGGGCGAGCCAAAGGCTTTGGATGGCGGGTGCACGGAGCAGGGTCGCCACATTGAGTTGAGTCGAAATCGATACCGGTGGAGGAATTTCCACGAGTGGCGCGTTTGCGGCTCTCAGGGCTGGCCACAGCGTTTCGGCCATGGCGTCGAGATCTCGAGCGGTGCCTGATTTTCGAAA
>JBJONJ010000321.1:0-5897 GCA_046051905.1 Verrucomicrobiota bacterium | reverse complement strand
AAAAATCAACATATCGATTCAAGTAAAGCTCACGCGCGATAGGTTCAATTTGAGGCAACGGATTGATTCCTATTCTATCCGGCAATTCAACAGAGCAATTATCTATCGCAAGCTCATCAACCTTTGTGATCTCACCATTTGACCGATAAAATTTTATGCCGTTTCGGTCAAATGGTATATGACTGCCTGTCACGACGACTGCTGGGACACCAAGTTTTGCCGCATAAAAAGCAAGCGCTGGAGTTGGTAATGCCCCACAGTACACAACATTGAGACCAAACTCTTGAATTGCCGCGATACAAGCGGATGACAGTCTAGGACTGCTGGGGCGTAAGTCATGGCCTAAAACAACATTCTTTTCACCGCTGGAAACAATTCTTAAGAAGGCCGTGCAATAAGCATAACATACTTCATCTGTCATATCAACGACAGGTCCACGGACACCACTGGTACCAAATTTTACGCCTGAAACGATTTTTAAATCGGAGATCTTGATTTTTTTCACAGATTTTTAAATATTACATGAGTTTCAAAGAACTTTTGATTTTCTGAAATTCAAAATTGCCATAATAGATTATGCTTTCGCCGATACGAACCTGGTGGAGAACGCCATTCGTCCGTGCTGCATCGGCAAGAATTATGCCGAGATCCGGATTATGCGGAGTACGGCGGCCGAGTTGGTGATGAACGGGCTGGACTGTTCAATCGATGGATGGCTGAGGAAGGGTTGTGTTTGCGCGATATCCCTGTGGGTTTTCGCGAAACACCATGATTCAAAAACTATTCCTTCGCCCCTTCGTTCGACGTCGGATGGCCGCCAGCCATCTGGGCATAATCCTGGAGCAGTTCGCTCTCGATTTGCAGACACGCGGCTATGCGGTGTCGACTGTTCAGTCCTACGTGCAGGTCACCGAACATTTCTCCCGCTGGCTCGGTAGACGTCGACTCGCAGTACGTGAGATCGACGAGCGTGTAGTCGATAGCTTTGTTGGCGGTCATTTGTGCCGTTGTCGTTGCCCGATCCCCGCGGTTAGGACCGGAACGATATGCCGAGCGGCCTTGGGCTGCTTTATGCGCTTCCTCCGGAAGCAAAAGCTTGCCTCGCAGTCATCCCCGCAACTCTCCGATCACGAGGTTTTGGTTGAGAAGTATGACCGGTATCTGAGGGATGTCGCCGGCTTGGCTTCCGCCACCCGTATCTACCGACGACGTTATGCCCGAGAGTTTCTTGCCGCGTTGGAATGCGAGTCGACGGATGCACTACCCAAGATCCGGCCGCGAGACGTGGCGCGTTATGTCGAGGACTCAGCTCGCCGTCTTAAGCCAGCGTCCGCGACCGTTCTCGCCGTCTCGGTTCGAGATTTCCTGCGGTTCCTAGCCACCAGCAACAAAGTGGATCCGAAGCTTTCGGCTGCGGTGTCGCATCCGGCGCCTTGGCCGCTCGCCACCTTGCCGCTGGTGCTGTCAAAGACGGAGGTCTGCGCGTTGTTCTCTGCTTTTGATCGGAACACCGAGGTTGGACGTCGGGACTTTGCAATCGTAATGCTAATGGCCGATTTGGGGTTGCGCTGTCAGGAGGTCGCTTCGCTGACATTGGGTGACTTCGACGCCCAACAAGGCGCCATCCGGCTTCGGCAGACCAAACAGCGCAAGGAACGCCTCGTGCCGTGGACACCCGGCGTTGCCCGAGCGGTATCATCCTATCTGCGCAAGGGACGGTTGCCCGCTCCCTCGGCTTCGTTGTTCGTTCGTCACCGCGCTCTCCGCGGCAGCCCGATGCGTGTTCACCACGTCCGTGGAGCGATGAGGAGGGCGTTTGCGCGCGCGGGCATTCGGTCGGGAAAGATCCATATCCTCCGCCATACCCTTGCGACCCGGCTTCATGCGAGTGGAGTTGGCATCAAACAGGTCGCCGATCTCTTGGGCCACCAGAGCCTCGATACGACAGCGCGTTATGCCCGGGTGGATCTTGAGCAGTTGCGTCAGGCGACCCTTCCTTGGCCGGGAGGGATCCGATGAAGGCTCCCATGCTGGCTCGAGTGCAGTCGTATCTGCGTCACAGGAGATCCTTGGGCTACGCATTGCGTGTCGAAGGTGAACTTCTCTTGGGCTTCGCCCGATTTGCTGATCGTTGCGGGCATCGGGGCCCTCCGACCAAGCGCTTGGCATTGAGGTGGGCGACCTTGCCCTCCAGCGGTACAAGACTCTACAAGGCCAGACGCCTTGAGATCGTCCGCACCTTTGCCAAACACCTCACTGCGACAGAGCCGTTGACTGAGGTTCCCCCGAGACACGTCTTGGGCCCGTCACACCGTCGGAACCCGCCTCACATCTACACGGCGGAACAAGTCCAGTCACTGATGGCCCGGGCAGGTCGCCTTTCCGGTGAGTTGCGTCCCCAGACCTTCCTGACGCTGGTGGGGCTCATCGCTTCCACCGGCCTGAGGATCTCTGAGGCGCTCAAGTTGCGTGTGGCTGATGTCGACCTTGACCACGGGGTGCTGACGATCCGAGAAAGCAAATTTCGGCTGACCCGGTTGGTACCGCTTCATTCATCAACAGTGACGGCTCTCAAGAGCTACGATACCCGCCGCCGTCGCCTCTGGCCCCATTCACCGCACTTCCTGGTGTCGGAGCGAGGAACGCCTTTGTCTGGATCCACTGTGCATCAAACCTTTCGCCGACTGGCCGGATCGATCACGCCCACTTCGAATCGACCCACCGTTCGGATCCACGACCTGCGGCACACTTTCGCCTGCCGGGTGATCGAAAAATGGGAACACACCAAGCGGCGCGCGGCCGGCCGGATTGCCGTCCTCTCCCGATATCTCGGTCATGCTCGCGTCACCGATACCTATTGGTACCTGAGTGCAACTCCCGAGTTGCTTGCCGCCGCAGCCAGAAACTTCACGACCCCTCGCCATGAAGACTTCTGATCTCGGCCAACTCCTGCCTCGCTACTTCACCGAGCACCTCGTGGGACAACGAGATCTCAGCACAAATACAGTGGCGGCGTATCGAGACACTTTCCGACTTTTTCTCCGGTTCCTGTGCCGAAAACGCCGAACCTCGCCCTCGATGCTTCCTCTGAGCGCTTTGAATGCGGACACAGTTCTCGCGTTCCTCGGCCACCTTGAGGCTGAGCGGCGCAACTCGCCACGCAGTCGCAACGCGAGACTTGCGGCCATTCGTTCCTTCGTCGGCTATCTGAGTGATTTGCTGGGGCCAACACTACCCGAGTCAACACGCCGGATATTGACCATTCGCAGCAAGCGACACACCCGCCGAATGGTAGGCTTCATCACCCGTCCCGAAATCACCGCGCTTCTTCGGGCGAAGGACGAATCCTGGACAGGGAGAAGGAATCACCTGTTGCTTCTCCTTATGTACAACACGGGCGCGCGAGTCTCGGAAATCACCGGTGTACGCGTTCGTGATGTCCAGGCCGGCGATTGCCGCCAAGTCCTACTCCACGGCAAAGGACGCAAGGAACGCGCGGTTCCTCTTTGGGCGGAAACTCGCCGAGCGTTGCAGCGATGGATCGCGGAGAACCGACTGACGGACGATGCACCGTTGCTCTCAAATCGATTCGGTCGGCCGCTGACCCGATCAGGTGTAGCTTGGCAGCTTCAAGTCATTTTGCGCCACGCCCGGAAAACGGTTGCGTCGGTGTCCCAAACCAAAATCTCTCCGCACATCGTTCGGCATACCACGGCCATGCATCTCCTTCAGTCCGGAGTAGCGCACGAACTGATCTCCCTGTGGCTGGGGCATGAAAGCCCCGAAACGACTCACGGCTACGTCGAGGCTGATCTTGAAATGAAGCGACGCACCTTGGCAGCCCTCGATCCTCCCCGCTCTCGGAGAACCTCTCACCCAAAGAAGGACCCGTTGATCCGGTTCCTCGAAGCACAAAGATTATGCTGAGTTGAAGGACGCCCATCTCAGGGCACTGGGGCCGCGTGCATCGTGGTCCCAGTGCCGATCCGGCCGCCGTACTCGGCATAATCCGGATCTCGGCATAATTCTTTTTATGCGGAGCTCCGCATAACAAGAAGAACTGGCTGTTCATAGGGCATCCGGATGCCGGATGGCACAGCGCAGTGATCTACAGCCTGTTGATCACCGCCCGGCGGTATCGGTTGGATCCCCGGCTGCTTGGCTGAGCGATGTGCTGCATCGGATCCCAACCTGCACCCAGGCCAACTTGACGGAGTTGCTGCCCTGGAACTGGAAGCCGCAGGCCACCTCACCATTGAGTTAGTCCGGAGAGCGACGGTAGCCGGACGTCCGAGATCAACCCGGAATCATCACACCCTCACGCCAGAGTGGGAACCATGGGGTTCACCACACGGATACTTTTCTTCTTCGTCCAGCTCACCCGGTTCTTGAGCCACATCCATCGGGTGCGCTCCAGCCGGTCCCGCTTCCCGGCGTCGGCCCGGCAGTCGGCAATCCGGACCTGGTCGCACGCCTCCACCACATTCTGGATGACGTGGAATTTGTCGTACACCACCTGAGCGTTCCCGGGGTTGTCGCTGACTCCCTTGGCGTAGGCGGCACTCATGTCGATGGCCACGCGCTGGATCGCCTTGGGATGCACGTTATGCCACAGCAATTCCGGAGCAAAAGCCGCCCAAACAGAGGCGTCCTGACCTGGTGTAGCAAAGAGGACCCTCTTGGCCACAACATCAGTAAACACTGTCAGGTAGTTGTGCCCTTTGCGCCGGTTCATCTCGTCGGCTCCCACCCACACCACGTTGTCGAAGCTCAACCGGGAATGCGCCGCTTTCACGTGGGCGAAGAGCATACGCCACATCCGCGTGTCGCTCTCGCCGAGGATCTGGCCGTCACGTTTCACCGGCATCTCCCTGATCAGGGTCACGGCCTCGAACTCTTGGGTGAAGTGCTTGCTGCGCCCCTCCCACGGTGGCGTCACACTGTACACCTTGCCGTCGTCACTACGTCGCCCCCGCGGCAGACCACACACGATGACGCACTCCTTGTTGAAGACGTTCAGATGCCGCCACTGCATCGGCTCGACATGATCGTGGCAAACTACCGGGGTGCCGGCGCGAGCACTCTCCTCCGGCCACAAGTCCGGCGTTTCCTCCACCTTCAACAGGAAGGTCGAGGAACTTGCCTCAAGTCGCACCTCGACTGAACTCCAAGGCATCCCAAGCCTCAGCAACTGTCCAAACGTCTCCTCCGGTGTCATCGCCGGTCATCATCCTGTGGACCTCAAGCCCCCCCGTTCCCACTGGAAATAGCGAGGAACCCACAAAAGCCTGTTAGTTTTGTCTAATCGCCAAATAATTCTAACGAGGGACAGCACCGGGGTAGAGATCAAATGTCAAAACTAACATCTAAAATCGGGATCTTGGCTTCTCTATCATTAAACGCTCACTCGAAGGCATCTGTCGCTCGCTCCGGCTCATACCCATAATCTAATCGCGGACAGCCTAGAAGACACAGGCAATTGCTGGTTACTTTCAGAAGGCCCGCAGCGTAACCTTTCGATCATAACTCTGGGGAAACCATGGAACTGGGTCCAAATACTCTATTTTCACACCTGAAGCTCCATCGAATGGGCCCGATTTAGCATAATGGATCAACGAACGAGAGTTGATAGCTGAGAGGAGGACATAACCAAGTATAACAACTGTGAGCACCGCCAACGTTCTTGCAGGCCATCAATGACCGGTTCCCTCTCTACAATGACTAGGTTTAAAGTCTGTTTTCCAGCATATCAACGCTTTGAGCCCAACCAGGCCTCTCAACAAAAATCCTAGGGAATTCATCACTCCAATTGATCAAGACAGTGTTGTTCCAAAAGGCCAAGGAGCCAAAACCAACCCCAATAAGAAAAACAGGCCGCTCGCATGGTCAGCCGACTG
>JBJONJ010000320.1:0-4701 GCA_046051905.1 Verrucomicrobiota bacterium | reverse complement strand
CTTCCCGCAGTCCCCATCATGAAAACCATGCCTACTGCCCCGCCGCGCGTTGAATGCGTGCAGGCACGTCATTGATCGAGTAGCCCGCCTCACGGAGGGCGTCCCAAATCTTCACGAGGACACCGAGGTTGGCATCGGTATCGGCTTCGAGTTCGAGCTTGGCCCCAGGTTTTGCCTCTTTGAGAGAGGTGAAGGCAAGGGCCAGGTTTTCGAGTTCGACCGGCTTTCCATCAAGGAAGAGCTTTTGCTCCTTGGTGACCGTGATGGTGGTGCGAACATCCGCCACGGTGGCTGCTCCACCGAGTCCCGTGGACTCAGGCAGGGTGATTTTGACCTCGACCTTCTGTTTTTTGAAGGTGGTGGTGGCGATGAAGAAGATGAGAAGGATCACCATGATGTCGATCAGCGACACGATGGGGATGGTGGGCACGGGGCGGCGGCGGGGGCGCAGGTTCATCAGCGGGCGCGGGGATTAGAGATTGGCCTTTTCGCCGATGTGCTTCACCTCGAAGTGGGCGAAGAACTGGTGGATGGTCTCCTGCAGGACACCCTCGACCTTCACGGCGATGGCATCGATACGGCGGGTGAAGTAGGTGTGCGCCAAAACGGACGGCACGGCCACAAACAGGCCCGCGATCGTGCAGCGCAGGGCCACGCCGATCTCCGCGGCGATGGCGGCGGTGTCCGGACTGCCATCACCACCTTCTCCAAAGGCGGTGAACATGCCCACCAGCGCGGCCGTGGTGCCAAGCAGGCCGAGCAGTGGTGCCACGGAAACCATCACCTCCAGCAGCGGGATGCCACGCTCCAGGTAGTGGATCTCCTCGCGGGCCTTTGAGGTGCAAGCATCAATGCACTCCTGCTTGCTGGTGTAGCTGCCGCTCACTGCCATGCTACCGAGCCGCGCCATCATCGAGCCATCACGCTGCAAAAACTCCTGCAACGGCCGGATGTCACCCTTCGTCGCGTAGGTCGGCACGGCGCGGAGCTGGCTCAGGACGGCGGGAGGCATGATGATCTTCTCGCGCAGATGCAGCCAGGCGAGGATCATCGCCGTGATGGCCGCCATGGAGCAGAGCACGAGCAGGCCCATGACAAAGCCTCCTGTGGAGAGGAATTCCCAGACGAATTGCAGGCCGGAGGCCTTTTCAGCGGCAGCGAGGAGGATGGGGGCGGGCATGAGCTAGTAAATGAGCACGTTGTATTCGATCCTGAGGCGCTGCTTGTCCATGATGGGCAGCAGGTCGATCACCTCGCGGGGCATCGCGGGGATCTCGGCATCGCGGATGGCACGCACGGTGAACTCCGAGAGCAGCGTGGTCGATTCACGGTCGTTCACGATGCGCAGGTTTTCGACCTTGCCACTGGCGTTGACATAGAACTCCACCTGAAGGCTGCCGGGGCTGACCATGTCCCGGCGCAGCGCCCGGTAGAGATGCCATTTCTTCTCCACCTGGCTGGTGACAGCGCGGATGTATTTGCCCTTGGGCGAGCCTTCGGCGTCCACAGCATCCTCGGGGCCTCGATTGGAGATGGTGCCCTTGTTCTCGCTGGTGCGGGTGAAGGGCATGAAGGCCTTGTCCTGCGGCTTGCTGGTCGTTTGGGCTACTTCATCGCTCACGGGGATGGCTTTCGGCACGGGCGGGCTATCCGCCACCTCACGCATCTGCGGCTTTTGCGGGCTGGGCGGCGGCGCGTCTGGCTCCTTCATCTGCGGCTCCGGCTTCCGCACGTCCAAGGGAAGACGGTTCATGTCCACCCGCGCGAGATCCTTGTCCGCCTCCTCCATCATCTTGGCTAAAGGGGAGGCTGAGGCGGCTGAGGCAATGCTTTGCGGCTGTGGGGGTGTGGAAGGCGGGGGCGGTGGAGAAGGCGGCGTGGGGGGCTGTGGCGGGGCGGCGGCCGATTGAGGTTTGGGCGGTGTTTGGGGCGCCTTGGGAGCTGCGGCCGCCTTCTTGGCCGCGTCTTCCTTGATGTCGCCATCGCGGTAGTCGCGATTGGCGAGCTCGTTCATCTGGAACTTCAGCCCCTCCGTCGTCGGCATCGGGCTGGTGGCGTTGGGATCAGGGGCCTTGGTGGCGCTGGCCTTGGTATTGCGATCGGAGATGAAGGCCGCGTTCTTCGGCTTCTCGCCGGCGGCCTCATTCTGCGTCGTGCGCATGTAGATCTCCTTCTTGGGCGGCGGCACGGGCAGCTTCGGCAAGGGCGGCGGCGGGATCAACTGATCCGGAAAGATGAGCGTGACTTCTTTCTCCTTCGGCTTGGCGGCAATCCCAGCGGCTTTGAAGTCCCACTCCTTGCGATTGGCAAACATCACCGCGAGCAAAAAGAACAGCAGCACATGCACCAGCACGGAGCCGGCGATGGCAATGGGCAGCTCTCTGTCTCGAGGAGGGGTCAAGGTTTCAAGTTTCAGGTTTCAAGTTTCAAGTTTCAAGTTTCGAGTTGAGCGGGTTCGAGGCCAAAGTTCGCGGTTCGCACCGGGTTTCAACTTGGAACCTGAAACCCGCCCTCACGGCAGCGGCTTGCCCTCCGGCACCGTCGCGGCCGTCTTCTTGTCCTCGGGCTTCTTCTTGCCGGCGAGACCTTCGGGCTTGGTCACGCGCTGACCATCGAGGATGCCGAGGTTCACTTTCGCGCCATCGGCGGGGAATGGAATCGGCGTCAGGCAGAGAACCTCGCCCTCCTTGGGCGACTTCGCGGCGCTGGCGGAGATGACGAGGAGCTTCTCGTTGCCGAAGAGCGGTTCCACGGTGGTGCGCTTGAGCGTGTTCTGCGGGGTGATCACGATGATCTCATTGCCGGCCCGCACGGCGGAGCGGGGAATCAGATACACATCATCCAGTGTGTTCCCCTCGATCTCGGCCTCCACGAACTGACCGATCTTGAGCGGCGGCATGCCATCCGCCCGCTTCGCATACGGGTCCATCACCTGCGCCACCGCGGTGGGCTGGCGTGTTTCGGTGTCGAGAGAACTCTCCACCCGGACCACATGCCCCTCCCAAATGACCGGCCTGCCGACGTAGGTCGTGCGCAGATGCACCTTGGTGGGCGTGGCGGCATTTTGGACATCTCGGAAGGGCTCCGGCAGGTGCAGATGCTGGCTCTCCCGCTCCGGCAACGGCAAGCGGATCTCCACATAGTCCGTGGCAAACAGTTTTCCGAGGGTGGACCCCTGCCCCACATACTGACCGACGTCGGCGGACTGCTCCAAGACCTGGCCATCATAGGGTGCCCGAATGAGGGTGCGCTCCACATCCCGGCCAGCCTTCACCACACGGGCCTCCGCCGCAGCGAGATCCGCCTGGGCCCGCGCCACCTGCGGCGCCCGGGAGACGAGCTCGCCGGGATCACCGGTGCGGCCGAGCGCCTTCCAGTTTTCCTTCGCCTGCTCCGCCTTGGCCTGCTCCTCGGCCAGCGTCACCTTGGCCAGGGCCACCGCGGCCTGCGCCACGACCACCGCGGTCTCGTAGTCCACCGCGTCCAGCTTCACGAGCACATCATCCTTCTTGAAAAAGCCACCGGGGCGGAAGTTCGGACTCACCTCGACGATCTTTCCCGCCACCTCCGGCAGCAGCGTGCTCTGCGTGCGCGGCCTCACGGTCCCTTGTGAGGGCACTTTGACGGCATAGGTGGTCCGTTTCAACGTGGCCCCCTCCACGCTCACGATCACCGGCGGCACCTCCATGGTCCTCTGCTCGGGCTTGTTGGTGAGAAACCAATACCCTGCCCACACGCATCCGGTCAGGATGAGAAGCGGAAGAAGGGCACGGAGGAGTTTCAGCATGCCGCAGAGTGGATGAAAAAGCGCTGGCTGTCCATTCGGGAACCTTCCCCCTTTCCGGTGACCCGCTTCCCTCATCCCTCATCCCTCATCCCTCATCGCCACAGCGCCTGGATCAGCTCCTCCAGCCTGTCCACCACCTGTTGCATCTGCGTCGGGTTGTAATCCGGGTTCAGGTTCATCGCGATGCTGCCCACGCCATTGCTGTTGTTGCTGCTCTGGCTCAGCAGGCCCTGCACGGCGTTGTTCAGATCCGTCTGTGTCACCTCACCCGGAATGCCCTCTCACCGCCCCCTGGGCTACCGTTCACCCGGCTAGGTGTGCCCACTCACCGCCCCCGGAATTGCCAATTCCGACCCCGGATTTACCAAATCCGATCTCGGAAATGCGAAATCCGCCCGCAAAACACCCGAAAACGGCCCCAAAAACCGGCCCGAAACGCCCGAAATCACCTCCCGAGGCCCCTTTCGGCCTGATCCGGCCCACCGCTCTCGTCCCTGCCCGCTTCGCTGCGCCCGTCTGCAACGCTGAGCGAAGCACTGCGGGCAGGCGAAGCGCTGCGGGCGGGTCAAAGTCTCCCAGTCTCCAAGTCCCCCCTCCCGCCTCGTCCCAAACCCTTGCCATCCGCACCACTCCCGGCTTGAATAGGAAAACTCCCGCATGCCCGAAGCCATCTTCCTTTCCCAGCTCGAATCCCACCTCTGGGAGGCCGCGAACATCCTTCGTGGGCCGGTGGATGCGGCGGATTTTAAATCGTATGTCTTCCCCCTGCTGTTCTTCAAGCGCCTCTCGGATGTCCATGATGACGAACATGCTGCCGCGCTGAAGGAGTTCGATGGCGATGAAGAGGCCGCTCTGTTCCCGGAGAACTACCGCTTCCAGTTTCCTGAGGGCTGCCATTGGTCCGATGTGCGGAA
>JBJONJ010000319.1:0-2966 GCA_046051905.1 Verrucomicrobiota bacterium | reverse complement strand
CGCCAAAAACTAACTTCACCTCTTTATGAAACTCTTGCTCATCCTGTCTCTCATCGTTACCGCCGCCACGCTCACCAGTTGCAGCGAATCCTCCGCCAGCCCTTCCACTGAGCACACCACCGCACCGGAAAACGGCGCACAGTTCAGGGAAGGCAAAGGCGTGGCCCTCACCGCGCTCATGGCGCAGTCCATCCATCTGCAAACCGCCGAAGTGGAGGAGGAAAAGATCGCCCCCGCCTTCACCATCACCGTGCAGGCCATGCAGCGCGGCAACGAGGCCAGCGGATGGCTCACTGCCGATCAAGCCGCGCGTGTGCAGCCCGGCATGGAGGTCGAGCTTGGCACCGCGAAAGGCAGCGTGCTCCGCGTTGAAAAGGCACCTTATGTCACGCTTGGTGATTTTGAAGTCACCGTGCAAACCACCGCGCCCATCGAGGCAGGCAGTGCCATCACCGCCACCTTCCGCTTTCCCGCCGGCGATGCTGTGACCGCGATACCACAGGCCGCGCTGCTCACCACCGCCGAGGGCACCTTTGTGTATGCAAAGAACGACGAGTTCTACCTGCGCACCCCCGTCAAGGTCGGCGCACGCAGCGGCGATCACGTCGAGATCACCGATGGCCTCTACACCGGCGATGAGATCGTCACCACGCCCGTCATGTCCCTCTGGCTCGCCGAACTGCAAGTCCTGCGCGGCGGCAAAGCCTGCACCTGCGGCCATTGAGAAACATTCGATCCCATTCCCTACTCCATGTCGTCTTGTAACTGTGAATTTGAGGCACGCGATGCACAGCAGACGCGCGTGCTCCGCATCCTCCTGATCATCAACGCTGCAATGTTTGTCGCGGAGATGATCGTCGGCATCCTGGCTGACTCCACGGGCGTGCTCGCGGACTCGCTCGACATGCTCGCGGATGCCCTGGTATATAGCGTCGGCCTTTATGCCGTGGGTAAAGCGGACGCTGCAAAAGTTATGGCCGCCCGACTCAGTGGCTTTCTCCAGATCACCATCGCTCTCGCCATGCTGACGGACATTCTGCGGCGTGTTTTCACCGACAGCGAGCCAGTGTCATGGCTCATGGTTGCCGTCTCCATGGCCGCGCTCGTCGCGAATATGACCTGCCTTCGCCTCATCAGCAGGCATCGCGATGGCGGCGTTCACATGCGGGCGAGCTGGCTTTTCTCCCGCAACGACGTGCTGGCAAATCTGGGAGTCATCAGCGCGGCGGTTCTCGTGACACTCACCGGCTCGCGCTGGCCAGACCTCGCCATCGGCTTGCTCATCACCATCATCGTCCTGCGCGGCGGGTTTAGCATTTTGAAGGATGCCAAAGCCGAATCAGCGAAGACCTCCCACTAAACCATGCTTTCCCATCTCATCACCTTCGCTATGCGGCAGCGTGCCGCTGTGCTGCTCGCCACGTTCATTCTCATTGGCATCGGCTCATGGTCGGCCATTCATCTGCCGATTGATGCCGTTCCCGACATCACGAACCCGCAGGTGCAGATCAACACCGCTGTCAATGCGCTCGCACCCGAGGAGATCGAAAAGCTCGTCTCCTTCCCGATTGAAAGCGAGATGGCGGGCCTGCCGCAGATGGTGGAGCTGCGCTCTTTGTCCAAGTTTGGCCTCTCACAGGTCACCATGGTTTTCCATGACGACGTGGACCTTTACCGCACGCGCCAGCTCGTGACCGAGCGCCTGCAAACCGTGCTCGATGAACTCCCGCCCGGCCTCACGCCAAAGCTCGCGCCTGTCGCCACCGGCCTCGGCGAAATCTTTTATTACAGCCTCGATTACAGCGCCGACGCGAAGACCAAGCCCGCCACACGCGAGGCTCAGCTTATGGCCCTCGCGCAAATCCAGGAGTATCAGGTCAAGCCCCTGCTGCGTGGCACGCCCGGCGTCGCGGAGGTGAACACCAGCGGTGGCTATCAAAGGCAGATCGTCATCCAGCCTGACCCCGCACGCCTCGCCGCACGCGGCATGTCGCTCGACATGCTGGCCGAAATCATCGAGCAAAACACCCGCAACGCAGGCGGCGGCTACGTCGAGATCGGTGGCGAGCAGCTCATCGTCCGCGCCGCCAGCCGCGTGAATGACATCGAGCAAATCCTCGCCATCCCGCTCAAGTTCGCAGGCGGCGTGAAGCCCATCCTGCTCAGCGAAGTCGCCACCGTCAGCATCGGCAGCGCCTTCCGCACCGGAGCCTCCACTGATGATGGGCGGGAAGCCCTCATTGGGGCCACCATCATGCTCGCGGGCGAAAACTCCCGCCTCGTCGCCCAGGCCGTGCGAGCCAAGCTCACCGAGATCCAGCCCAAGCTCCCGCAAGGCGTCGTCATCCGCGCTTTGTATGATCGAAGTGATCTCGTCAGCCGCACCATCGCCACGGTGGAGAAGAACTTGGCCGAGGGCGCATTGCTCGTCGTCGTCGTGCTCTTTGCGCTGCTGGGAAACTTCCGCGCCGCGTTCATCGTCGCCCTAGTCATCCCACTTTCCATGCTCATCGCCATGACCGGCATGGTGCGCTATCACATCAGCGGAAACTTGATGAGCCTCGGTGCCATCGACTTCGGCCTCATCATTGATGGCGCAGTCGTCATGGTGGAAAACATCGTGCGTCATCTTGGCGAGCGGCAGCACGCGCTTGGTCGCACCCTTACCGTCCGCGAGCGCACGGATGAAGTGCTCAAGTCCGCCAAAGAAGTCGCCAACCCCATGTTCTTTGGCGTGCTCATCATCACCGTCGTCTATGTGCCCATCCTCGCGCTGCAAGGCATCGAGGGGAAGATGTTCAAGCCCATGGCCCTCGTCGTCATGCTCGCGCTCGGTGGTTCGCTGGTGCTCGCCGTCACCTTGATGCCCGTGCTGTGCTCGTATCTGCTCGGTGGGAAGATTCAGGAAAAGGACAACTGGCTCGTCACGCTAACAAAACGTCTCTACACGCCGCTGCTCCGCTTTG
>JBJONJ010000318.1:0-2741 GCA_046051905.1 Verrucomicrobiota bacterium | reverse complement strand
CGAGTGTCTTGTTGAGCCAGTGGAAGTAGTTTTCCTTCTTCTTGCCGATGCTGACCTCGATGTAGGTCACGAGCGCGATGTCGCCCTTGTTGCCATCGCCGATGTCGCCAAAGCAGAGATGGACGTGCGTTTTGCCGTTCACGGAGGTCTGCATCGGGTAGGGGCGGATGCCGTCGCTGTCCTGCTGCCAGCGCTGGGGACCGCTGCCGGGATGCTTGGGGTTGTTCCAGGAGAGCCTGTCGGCCTCGATGGCCTTGATGCGCTCGTGCGCGGCTTTTTCATCGGTGGGCAGTTCACGCCAGGCCACACGAGTGAGATCGAGGAAGCGGCTCTTGGGCTCGATGGAATTCACGAGGTTCCACCAGTTGTTCAGGAAGTGAATGCTGAGCTTCATGTCCTTGGCGAGCTGATCGAGCGGCGTTTTGGCGTGCTTGTGTTTCCAGCAGGCGAGCATGTAATCGGCCTCGCGCATGTTTTCGTCGTCCTTCGGCAGATGCGGCGCGGCTTTGTGCTGATACCACACATAGAGGCCCTGCTGCGCCTGCGCTTTGACCTGCTCCGGCCCGCGAAGGCCGATGCGGTTCGGATGAAACACGATGCCGGTGCCTGGCATGATCGTGGCATGGTCCGCGAGCTTGCGTGCGGCGGCGAAATACTTGTCGATGGCCGCCGGGCTCATGAAAAGCACGTCGCCGGTGTTGGTGAAGCCTTCACCGCCACCGCCGTCGGTCTGGAATTCTTTGGCGAGGCCGTAATCGCGTCCGGTGAGGTCACGGAGGGTGTAGTCATACTCCGCATTCGTGAGCCGACGCATCGTCACCGGGCCTGGATCGCCGGATTTGGCCTCGGCGAGTAGATCGAGCGAATGCTGCACCCAGCCGGTGATGCCGGCTTTTTCCTCCGAGGTGAGCTGCTTCGCCTTTCGCGGCGGCATGTCGCCGTTGTCGATGGTGTCCTTCACGGTGTTCCAAATCTGAAAATTCACCGGCACATCCGGATTCGCCGCGAACTTCTTCAAATCGACATCACCCTTCATTTTTTCGGCGTTGTGGCACTCGTAGCACTTCGCGGCGAGCATGGACTCGACGGCCTTCCAGTCGGCGGAGTGGGCTGGAAGGACAAAAAGGACAGCAGGGACGAAAAAGACGGCGAAACGGCGCATGGGGGGCTGATGACTACGCATGGAACGGGGCATCTTTCATGCCGGATTTGCGCTCCGCCTCGTCTCTCTTGCCGAAAGGGCCGGAACGTGGGTATTCTCGCAGCATGACCACGGTCGAAATCACCGCTGCACTCGATGTGATCCGCCAGGAGACGGATTTGAACGCCAAGGCTTTGCTGCTGGCCGGTCTGGTGTCCGAGTTGTTTCGCGAGCGGGGCTTTGAGCCGGTGGTGGTCGGCGGCTCAGCCATCGAGTTCTACACCGACGGTGCCTACATGTCCGGTGACACGGACATTTGCTGGACCGGCTGGCCGCAACCGACGGAGGAGCAGAAAGAGGAAGTCATGCGCCAGATCCCCGGCGTGAAATGCCATGGTGGAGCCAAGAGCTGGGGCATCGAAGGCTTGTGGATCGATCTGCTGGGAGAGATCGATTACCGGGCGGAGAAGGATTTGAGCAAGGTCTTCACTCCTTTTGGAAGTGTGGTTTTGATTCCTGTAGAAGACGCTCTTGTCGGACGAGTCTATGCCGCCAGGAGGTATTGCAGCGGCTATGATGAAAAGGATGACGACTGCGCCAAAAAACTGATGGCAGCTGTTCTCCAAGGCAGGATCCCCATCGATTGGGATGAAGCTCTGAAGGTGGCGGCGAGTTCCAAATACAACTGTGTGGCTGAATTTAATGCGGTGCGTTCAGAGGTGGAATCGGAACTGGTAAATGGGAAGCTTTGAAGTATTCTCCGCTCATGCCTGACACCACTTTAATCATCAAACCAGAACGTACCTGGACCTGGGAGCAATGGCAGGCGGGCCGCGCGGAGCGGCGGCGCGTGGGGAATCTCGTGGCGCCGAAGAACATCCGGCGCACGAAGAGCGAAGGTGATGAATACCTCCGCGAGACTTACGGCGGCGAGCGGGGACCGAAGTTCAACAAGCCCTTCGACCCCTCGGCGGACGAGGTTTGAGGCAGCGATTCACTTCTCCACGCCCATCTGCCAAAGAATGAAGGCCATTTCCTCGGCCACCTCGTGCAGGTGCTCGTAGCGGCCGGATTTACCGCCGTGACCGGCGCCCATGTTGGTTTTCAGGAGCAGCAGGTTTTGGTCGGTCTTCAGCGCACGCAGTTTGGCGACCATTTTGGCGGGTTCCCAGTAGGTGACGCGGGGATCGTTCAATCCGGCGGTGAAAAGCATCGGCGGATAGGCTTTGGCGCTCACGTTGTCATACGGGCTGTAGCTGCGGATGAACTCGAACGCGGCTTTGTCCGTGATGGGATTCCCCCACTCGGGCCATTCGCCGGGGGTGAGCGGCAGTTCTTCATCGAGCATCGTGTTCAGCACATCGACAAAGGCCACATGGGCGACGACGGCTCCAAATAGCTCCGGCGCTTGATTCGCGACCGCGCCCATCAGTTCTCCACCGGCGCTGCCGCCGCTGGCGGTGATGCGGCCTTTGGATGTGAAACCGCGCTCAATGAGGCCACGAGCGGCATCGACGAAGTCATTGAAGGTGTTTGTGCGCTTTTGCAGCTTGCCGTCGAGATACCATTGGTAGCCCATGTCATCGCCACCGCGGATGTG
>JBJONJ010000317.1:0-8188 GCA_046051905.1 Verrucomicrobiota bacterium | reverse complement strand
GACGAGTTCAAGAGCGATGTCGGCAGCTCCGGCGTCGGTCGTGCGCACATTTTGAAGGAGGGCAAGCTCCCGCACATCCGCATCAGCGAGATCGTGATCCACGGCCCGGTGCCGGAAAATCATGGCAGCGTCGAGGAAGTGGCCGTTTTTGGCAAAGACGGCTTTCAGGAGGCTAAGGCGCTTGATCAATTGAATGCCTTCGCCGAACGCGCCTACCGTCGCCCGCTTGCCGAAGCCGACCGCCAGCCCATCAAGGCCATGTATGACAAACGCCTCGCGGAAAAAGCCTCGCCGCGCCAGGCCGCGCTCGATGCGCTGAAGCTCATCCTGTGCTCGCCGAGCTTCCTGTATCTCAGCGAGATCACCGACGAATCCGAAAAGCGCCTCAAGCCCTACGACCTCGCTTCTCGCCTCTCGTATGCGCTTTGGGCCGCACCGCCAGATGATGCGCTGCTCGCCGCCGCGAAGTCCGGCAAGCTCACGCAGGACGCCGAATTGAAAAAACAGATCGAGCGCATGCTCGCCGATGAACGCATTCAAGGCTTCGTAAACGGCTTCCTCGACAGTTGGCTGAACCTCCGCGACCTCGGCTCCCAGCCGCCGCCGCGTGAAAACAACCGCGCCTACTACGCCGAGGACCTGCCCAGCTCGATGAAGGCCGAAGCGAGGCTGTTTTTCCGCGATCTGCTCAAAAACAACGGCAGCGCCGCGCAGTTCATCGACAGCGAGCACACCTTCGTGGACAAGAAACTCGCCAAACTCTACGAACTGCCGGAGAAGGACAAACTGCGCCTCGCCGACGGCTTCCAAAAAGTCAGCCTCAAGGGCAACAATCATCGCGGCGGCCTGCTCGGCATGGCCGCAGTGCTCACCGTGAGTGCCAACGGCGTCGAGACCTCGCCCGTGACACGCGGCGTGTGGGTCACGGAGAATTTCCTCGGCGTGCCGCCGCCACCGCCGCCGGATGTCGTGCCCGCGATCGATCCCAATGTCAGCGGCGCCACCACCATCCGCGACCGCCTTGCCAAACACCGCGCCGACGCCGCTTGCGCCGAATGCCATCGCAAGATCGACCCGCTCGGCTTCAGCCTCGAAGCCTACGATCCCGTCGGCCGCTGGCGCAAAAAATACCCCGCCGCCAGCAAGAAAGCCAAACCCGCCGACATTGACACCACCGGCGAATTCCCCTCCGGCGAGACCTACGCCGACTTCACCAGCTTCAAACGCGTCATCCGCGACACCCGCAGCGATCTCTTCACCCGCCACCTCATCCGCCAGCTCCTCACCTACACCACCGGCCGCACCATGGAACTCGCCGACGACCTCCCCCTCGACCAGCTCCACGACAAAGTGAAGAAACAAGGCCTCGGCCTGAAAACGCTCATGGTCGAGTGTTTGATGAGCGACATCTTCCGGTCGCGGTGAGGACTTTTACATCAGCCGGGGCTTCGAGATCAGAGGGGAGATGCAGGTGCATGCTGACATCTCGTTGCTGATCACCGCCGCAGGCCTTGCATGCGGGCGTGGAAGGCTTCGAGCATCGGAGCCATCTCCAGCTTGGCGCTGAGGGGAGCTTCTTTGAAGAAAAGGCCCATGTCTTGGGTGAAGTTCTTCTCAAAGCCGGCTGGGTCCATGTCCATGAGCATCTGCATCTCGGGATTCTTCGCGGCGCGTTTTTTCATGTCGCGGTGGATGCTGCCGACGATGCGGCGACGGTCCTCGGCGGGCAGTTTGTCGATGCCTTTCATCACGGCGTTGAAGTGCTCCTCGACCACGCGGCTGATGTACTCGCCCTTTTCCTCGTCGCTGAGGGATTTCATGAAGCGCTCGATGGTCTCCTCGCCATCCTCGCGCATGCGGGCACGCTGGGTGAAGTCGAGCTTCACGACGGAGGTGATCACCTGGTCGAGATGCCGCATGCGCTGCTCGTGGCCGAGGCGCTCGTCTTCGAGCCAGGGCGCTTCATTCATCAAGGCGAGCGTCTTCTCGGGCGTGAAGACGTAGTCTTCCGTGGCCCACATCACGGCCGCCACGCCCGCCCACACGAGAGCGAGGAAGGCAATCACCTGAAGCCAGAGACGCTGAGTTTGCATGCGAGATCAACGTTTGCCAAAGCGGCGGCTCACGATCGAGAGGAACTCACCGGACTCCTCGACCTTGAGCATCTTCGTGAGGGCAAAATAGACTACCGCACCGGCGGCGATGGTGACGCCGAGGGATGCGATGCGGGCGAGCGTGCTCAAATGCGTCCAATCCGTCATCAGCGTGAATTTTGACGCAAGGCACAGCCCGCCCATCGCCGCGGAGGCGAGGCCGATGCGGCCCAGCGAGGTCACCAGCGAGGTCGTTTCGAGGCCTTGGGCAAATTTCCGCATGGAGAGATAGAGCACCGTGAAATTCAGCGCCAGACCCACCGCTGTGCCCCAGGCGAGCGCGGTGTGGTCCCATTTCAGCACGAAGACCGTGAAGGCATTCGCCGCCGCGGTGAAAGCAATCACGGCGAGCGAGGTGTACATCGGGATGAAGCGCTTCCCGATAGTGTAGAAGGACGGCTGCAGCACCTTGATGGCGGCGTAGAAGACGAGACCAAAGGCGAAGGCCTGGAGCGGTGCGGCGGTCTGCGCCACGTCGTGGGCTTTCACGCGGCCATGCTCGAAGATGACGGAGATGATCTCATGCGAGAGCAGCGCCAGGCCGGCGGCGCAGGGCAGCGTGAGGAAGAGCACGAGGCGCAGACCTTTCGCCAAAGCGCCACGAAACGCCGGTGTGATGCCCTCCGTGGCCAGCCGCGAGAGCATCGGTAGGGTCACCGTCGCCACGGCGACGCCGAAAAGGCCGAGCGGCAGTTGTTGAAGGCGCTGCGCATAGCCCAGCCAGCCTGCGGCGGCCTCCTGCCCGGGTGTGAAGGACGCGAAGATCGAATTGAGGAAGACATTCACCTGCGTGCCGCTGGCGGCGACGAGCGATGGCCACATCAGGTGCAGCACCTCCTTCACGCCGCTGTCCTTCCAGCCGAAGTCGATGCCAAAACGGAAGCCGACACGCTTCAACGATGGGAGTTGCACCGCGAGCTGCATCAGTCCGCCGATCAGCGTGCCCACCGCGAAGCCCGCGAGGCTCTTTTCGGTGATCACACCGTTGCGAAACGGCGCGTCGATGATCCAGGCGCAGGCGTAACCGCCGACGATGCAGCCGAGATTAAAAAACGCGGATGCCACCGCCGGGACGAAGAAGACTTTTTTGGCATTCAGCATGCCCATCACCAGGGCCGTGAGGGACACGATGGTGATGAAGGGATACATGATCTGCGCCAGCCACACGCCGAGCGCCACACTGCTCTCATCCTTCCAGCCCAGTGTGAGCAGCGGGAAGATCAGCGGCGCCAGCGCGGTGCCTGCGGCGGCCACCATCGTCATGAAGCAAAGCGAGAGAGACATCATTTTCCGTCCCAAAGCCCACGCGGCCTCATCGCCCTCGATTTTGATCTTCTTCGAGAAGGTGGTCACGAAGGCCGTCGAGAGCGCTCCCTCGGCAAAAAGGTCCCGCAGCATGTTCGGCGTGCGGAAGGCCATGGTGAAGATGCCGGCGAATTTCATGCCAAATACGCCGCCGAGTACCTGATCGCGCACGAGCCCGAGAATGCGGCTGCACAGGATGGCGATGGAGACGATGCCGGTGGATCGGGCTTGGCTGGACATTGGGAGGTGGCGGCGAATCAAGCCCGGAGGCCGGGTGAAAGCAAGATGTGCCGGTCGAAGGCCCGGTGAATTCGCAGTGAAGGCCGCGGCGTTTGCCACATCGCAAAGCCGCTCTAGGATGAAGCGATGATCGAAATCACGAAAAAGCCCTTTGGAACGCTCTCCGACGGCAGTGAGGCCTCCCTGTATGTCCTCAAGGTGCCCGATGGCATGAGCGTGGCCCTGACGGATTTCGGCGCCACGATTGTCCAGATGCATGTACCGGACCGCCGGGGCGTGCAGAAGGATGTGACGCTGGGCTACGACCATGCCGGCGGGTATGAGCAGGGCCGTTCCCACTTCGGCTGCACCACCGGCCGCTATGGCAACCGCATCCGCGATGGTCGTCTGCCCGTCGGTGACGAGGTGTACCAGCTTGAGCGCAATGACGGCCAGCAGCACCTGCATGGCGGCGTGAAGGGCTTTGGCCAGTTTCTGTGGCAGGCGGAGGTCGTCACGGACGGCGTCCGCTTCTCCCGCGTAAGCCCCCATGGTGAGGAAGGCTATCCTGGCAATCTCACCGTTCATGTCACCTTCACGCTGAATCCTGCCAGCGAGCTCTCCATCCGTTACGAAGCGGTCACGGATGCGCCCACGCACGTGAATCTCACCAACCACGCCTACTTCAACCTCGCCGGGCACGACGCGGGCACGATTCTGAATCACAAGCTCTGCCTCGCCGCGAAGGCCTTCATTCCCGTGGACGACACGCTGATCCCCACCGGCGAGATCGCCAGCGTGGAGGGCACCGCGCTCGATTTCCGCGATCCCGTCCGCATCGGTGAGCGCATCGACTCAACGGAGCCCCAGATGCTCCTGGGGCGTGGCTACGACCACTGTTTCGTCGTCGATGGCCGGCCGGGCACGCTACGACTGGCCGGAAGCCTCGCCGATCCCTCCAGCGGCCGTTTGATGGAGGTGCTCACCACCGAGCCGGGCATGCAGTTCTACACCGGGAACTTTCTCGACGGCACGCAGATCGGCAAAGGCGGCGTGAAGCATCCTTTCCGTGTGGGTTTGTGCCTCGAAACGCAGCACTTCCCGGATTCTCCGAACCAGCCACAGTTTCCCAGTACCCTGTTGGTTCCGGGCGAGCGCTACGAATCGGAGACGATCTATCGTTTCACCGTGGTGCCCTGAGTTTGGGGAGCACTTGAATGGCCCGCAGGGGATGCGGTTTCCATGCTGGCTGGAACTTGGCCCGTAATATCTCTTTAATTTTTATGGCGTTTGCATTTCATTCGACTTAAAATACTCATTCAAACCATCCAATGACCGGAATTGACCGCATCCGCATCTTGATTGTCGAGAACGAGGGTCTCGTCGGGTGTGATATGGCTGCGACGCTCGGGAAGCTGGGTTACATCGTGACGGGCATCTGTGCCTCGGGCGAGGAGGCGCTGGAGAAATTTGATGAGATGCAGCCGGATCTGGTGCTGCTAGATGTACATCTGGCGGGTGAGATCGACGGGATCGAAACGGCCCGCCGACTCCAGATCAAGTCCTCGGTGGCAATTTTGTATGTCACGGCCTGTGCCGACCTCGAAACGGTGGCCCGAGCCCGCGAGACCCACCCGCAGGGCTATTTGCTGAAACCCTTCAGCCACGACGAATTGCGTCTGGCGGTGGAAGTGGCGGCGCAGCGGCATCTGGAGGAAATGGAGCGTCGCCGTCGCGAGCATAGCTTTTTCGAGGCCTTCCAAAGCCTGCCGGATGGTGTCATCGCGGCTGATCTGGCGGGCGGCGTGGTCTTCATGAATCCAGCCGCCGCTCGTGTGACGGGCTGGAGCCCGCAAGACGCCGCGGGACGTTCGTTGAACGAGGTGTTCCGCATCTTCCAGACCTCAGGCGAGCCGGCCGAGGTGCTTTCCGGAGAGGGAGAAATGGCCGCTGGAGTCGATCGCACCGTTTGGCTGACGACGCGCGGTGGACAACGCGTGCCGATCATGGATCGCAGCACGCCGCTGCGAGATGCGCAGGGACATCTCACGGGGCTGATCATCCTGTTTCGTCCCGTTTTGCAGGAAAGCGAGGCACCGTCCATTCCCGTCAGTGCCCCTTCCCATGCCTCCGCGCCGCTGGTGGACATCGTGGAGAGCATCTCCGATCCGCTCATCGCGCTCGACGCCCGCTGGCGGCTGACTTACGCCAACGCGAGCGCCACGAAGCTCTTTGAGCGCGAGACGGCGGCCATGCTGGGCATGTCGTTTTGGGATCTCATGCCCGCCGTCGTGCGTGACGAGCATCACGAGGCCTTCGCGCATGCGCTGATGCATCGCGAGCCGGTGAGCCGGGATTTGTATTTTGAGGCCAAACGGGCTTGGCTGGAGCTACGAGGTTATCCCTTTGGCGAGGGCATGCTGATGCTCGTCCAGGACGTGACGGCCAAACGCGAGGAAGCCGAGCGCCGCAGTCGCATGGACCGCCTGGAGTCGCTCGGTTTGCTGGCTCGTGGCTTCGCTCACGACTTCAACAACCTCCTCACCGTGCTGCTGGGGAACATCTCCCTCGCCGAGATGCGCCTGCGCAATGCCATCACGCTGCCGGAGCTGCACACCGCGAAGCAGGCCACGCTGCAGGCGCAGAATCTCGTGCAGCAACTGCTCACCTTTGCCCGCGGTGGTGCGCCGATCAAACGTCTCACGAACGTCGGCGATCTGATCGACAAGTTCTTCGCGCATCACGCCCGGGCCGCCCGCATCGATTACCGCATCGAAGTGCAGCCCGGCCTTCCCTCCATCCCGCTCGATCCCGCCCAGGTGCGCCGGCTTCTCGGCAATCTCATCCGCAATGCCGAGCAAGCGCAGCACGAGGGCGGCCAGATCGTCGTGCGGGCCTTCGTGCCAGACCACGCCCAGATGTTTCCTGGCGAGCTGGTCACCGATCAGAATTTCCAGCCCTCCGGCATCGCCATCGAGGTGCAGGACTTTGGCGAGGGCATCCTCGCCGATCATCTGCCGCACATCTTTGAGCCTTACTTCAGCACGCGGAAGAGCGAAAACGCCACTGGCCTCGGCCTCACCGTCTGCGAAAGCATCGCCAAGGCCCACGGCGGCACCATCACCGTGAGCAGCGAGCAGGGCCGCGGGACCACGGTCCGCTTCTATGTCCCGCTCGATGCCGATGCGGAAGAGGCGGATGGCTTTGGCCTGAGCAACGTCTTCGACGCCGCGCCCGACGCCCCAGTGAGCCAGCCGCGCATCCTCGTGCTCGAGGATGATCCGCTGGTGCGAAATCTGATCGTTCGAAATCTCGCCAGCCAGGGCTTTGAGGTCACTGAAAGCGCTGAAGGCAGCGAAACGGTCCGCCTGTATCAGGAGAGCATGAATCAAGGCCGCGTGTTTGACCTCGTGGTGCTCGATTTGAGCATCCCGAACGGCATGGGCGGCGTGCGCACGATGGAAAAGCTCCGCCAGCTCGACCCCGAGGTGCTCGCCATCGTGAGCTCCGGCTACAGCGATGATCCCGTCATGGCCAAACCGGCCGCCTACGGCTTCGCCGCCGTCCTGCCCAAGCCCTACGAACCTGCCGACATGGCGCGTCTCGTGCGCAACGTGCTCACCTCGCGCGGCATCCGTCGCGGCGCGTGAAAAACTTGCTCAGCTCTCCCACTGGCGTCGGGCGTGAGAGTGTGGAAAGGGATCGCCGCCATGTCGGAAAACCTCGTTTCTCTCGCGGAGCTCACCGCCCTCATCCGCCACCGCCGCTCGATCAAGCCGCAGGATCTCGATCCTGCCCGCGAAGTCGCTGCGGAGTTGGTGACGGAGCTGATCGAGAACGCCACCTGGGCTCCGAATCATGGTCTCACGGAGCCGTGGAGGTTTCATGTGTTCCAGGGCGAGGTGCGGAAAGAACTCGTGAGCATCATGCAGCAGACCTATCGGGAGGTGACGCCACCGGCGGAATTTCGCGAGGACAAGCTGGAGAAGATCGGCACGAACCCGCTGCTGGCCCCGGTCGTCATTGCCTGCGTGATGGAGCGTCGCGGTGGAGCGAAGATTCCGGAGATCGAGGAAGTGGAGGCGATGGCCTGTGCGCTGCAAAACCTCATGCTCAGCGCCACGGCGGCGGTTTTGGGGAGTTATTGGTCGTCACCGCCGTTGTTGGATGGCGATTCGTTTCGCGAGTTTTTGAAGGTGGGAGCGGAGGACCGCTGCGTAGGCCTCATCTACCTCGGCTGGCCGCGTGAGGGGCTCAAATGGCCGCGCAGCGTGCGGCAGCCGGTGGCCTTGAAAATCGAATGGAGGGGCACCGCGCATGCTTGAGTGGCTTTCCAGTGCGTGGAGCAGCGTGGCGCAATTTTTCAGCGGTCTGCCTTGGGGCACGCTGGGCGTGTGGTCGCTTACTGTTTCGCTGCTCATCGTGGGCTTCGTGGGAGCCATCGTGCCGTTTTTGCCGGGGCCACTGCTCATCGTGGTGGCGGGCATCGTGCATACGCTGCTGCTGCCGGA
>JBJONJ010000316.1:0-3381 GCA_046051905.1 Verrucomicrobiota bacterium | reverse complement strand
ACGCGCCTTGTAGATGTCCATGTCCCAGCCGAACTCGGCATAGACGAGGGAGAGTGCCACGTCGGAGTTCGAGCGCAGACGTGTGAGTCCTGCCACGCCCATGAGGGCGCTTTCAATGGGTTGCGTCACACGCATTTCGACTTCCTCCGGCGCGAGGCCGGGGGATTCCGTCAAGATGATGACCGTGGGCTTGGTGAGGTCTGGCAGCACCTCCACGGGCAGCTCGGTGGCCGTCTTCAAGCCCATCACCATGAGGATGAGCGCGGCCCCGATGATGAGCGCCCGGCTGGCGAGCGCCCAATGGATCATTTTGTTGAGCATGGGTTACGCGGCCTCCTTTTCAGTGGTTTTTGGCGCGGGAGTCTCGGCTTCGTCACCACGGCTTTTCTTGGTGAAGATGGAAAGCAGCAGCACGGCCAAAACGCCGGTGGCATACTTCCACAGCGGGCTGCCACCCTCTTCCTCGCCATGTCCGTGCCCGTCTCCGCCGCCTTTTTTCGCAGCATCCATCGCGGCTTTCTTTTCCGGCGTGAGTTCGGAACCATCGGCGGCGTGCTCGTGGCCGTGCGCGGCATCCAGCGCCTCTTTCAGCGAGACACTGCTGGCTCCGGCAAAGGAGAGAGAGTAAGCGCCGCGAGTGACGACTTCATCCGCAGGCAGCAGCCCGCTGGTGATCTCGACAAAGCGGTCGTTGATCTCGCCCACGATGACCGGCGTTTTCACAAAGGCGTTCGGCAAGTCGAAGTCCTTCACATAGACGAAGCGGCTGCCGCCCTCGCCCTGCAAGGCGGCACGCGGCACGCTGACCACGTTGCCGCGCTTGCTCATCACGATGCTGAACTCCGCACGCATGTCGGCACGGAGCTGGCCGCCAGTGTTCGGCAGGCGGAAGATGGCATCAATGGTGCCGCTGGCCTTGTCCGCGCTGGTGCCGAAGCGCAGCAGCTCGCCATTGAACTTCTCATTGGGCAGCGCCGCCACTTTGATATGAGCCACGGTGCCTGGCTTCATGCGTCCGGCTTGGTGCTCCGGCACACGCGCCACCGCATAAACCTCACTGAGGTCGGTGATCTCCAGCATGGCTTTTTCAGGATCAATGGGATCGCCGAGACGCGCATCCACATGGGTGACGAGTCCGCCGAGCGGTGCCTTGAGGGCGATCACGGGTGGCGGATCACCCGGCTGGCGGCTCTCGACTTTTGCCACCTCGTCACCTTCTTTCACGGTGTCTCCGGGGGTGAGTTTTAGCTCCACAATGCGGCCTGGAATGCGGCTGCTGACAGCGGCGACTTTGCTGGGGATGGCCTCGATGCGTCCGAGCGAAAAGATGGTGGCCTCGAAGTCCGTCTCCTCGACCTCGACGGTCTCGATGCGGAGGTTTTTCACGCCGGTTTCATCCAGCACGACGGTGTTGGCGGCGCGTTTGGCGTCTTCGGCGGCAGTGGTGATGCCGGTCAGAGACAGGCAGAGGAATAAGTGAGCCAGGGGGCGTTTCATGATGAGATGAGGATGAAAAAGTTAGCGGGTGGGTTTCGGGGCAGGTGTGGCCGGGGCGTGCTTGCCGATGGCGGCCTCGTAGCGGATGCGGGCGAGGTGAAAGTCACGCACGGCATCCAGCGCGGCGGCTTCGAGTTGCAGGCGTTGCTCACGCGCACGGAGAATGGTCAGCAGGTCGGTCTGGCCGCTCTCGTAGGCTTTCTCCAGCTTGCCAGTTTGCTCGATGACGAGCGGCAGGAGCTTGTCGCGGGTCTCGTGGGCGAGATCATAACTGGTCTGCATGTCTTTCCGGGCATTCTCCGCTTCACTGCGGATTTGCTTGCCGAGTGCCGCTTGCTCCAGGCGCACACGTTCTGCTGCGGCGGTTTTCTCGGCTATTTGGCCCTCGTTCTTGTTCCAGAAAGGCAGCGGAAGCGAGATGCGGAAACCGATCACACCATTGGTGCGGCGATCATCGCCAGAGGCATTCTGATACTCTGGCCCGGCGAAGATGCCCGCGCTCACGTCCTGCCACTTGTTGGCTTTGGCGAGATTGATGTCGGTTTGAGAAGCGATGACCTTGGCCTCTGCGAGCTGATAGTCTGCACGCAGCATCCAGCTCGCACCTTTGCCGGGCACGCCCATCTCTGGAAGTGCGCCGGAGATCGACAGCGACTCATCGGGATCGAGGTTCAGCATGGGCTTGAGGGTGCCCAGCAGGCTGCGGCTCTCGCCCTCCAGCTTGCGCGCTTCCACGATGAGGCGCTGCGCGTCCACCTGGGCCTGGGCGGCATCCAGCGCGGAGAGTTCACCCGCCTTGGCACGTCCGGCAACAAACTCGGAGAGCTTGGTGGCAAGCGCCGTCTGCTGCTGGCGCAAACCCCGCTGCTGCTCGATGGCGAGAATCTGCACCGCCAAGGTCTGCGCCTCTGAGATTAAGCGCCGCTCGGCATCCTTCACCTCCAGCTCGGCTGCGGTGACGAGCTGCGCGGTGAGCTGCTTCTCCAGTCGCAATCGTCTGGTGAGCGGGAACGATTGATCGAGCGAGACCATGACCTGACCAGGTGAGAGGTAGGTTTCATTGCGCGAATCCATGCCCACAGAGGGATTGGCGAGCCTTCCCGCGCCGAGCTGGCGGCCACGCGCCTCCTCCACGGCCATGCGGGCGGCTTTCAACGAAGGATGAGCGGCGCGGACACGCGGCCCGATGTCGGAAAGAGAAAGAGTGAGAGCTGGCGCGGATGAAACAGCCGCAGCGAACAATGAAAAAGTCAGTGAGATGGAACGAAGCATGGAAAGGGTGATAGGTTGAGGTTTGCAGGCGTGGACATGCCAAGCCAGGAATTGCAAAAGGTTCGCCAATGTGCCTCAGCCGTCAGTCGTGGACGGCAGCGCAGGCGGCCTGCCTCAAACCAAAATCACCATGCAACGTGCCACCTGCACAGCGGCAGATGGCGGACTCTCACCCCCGGTGTCCAGGGGCATCTTCAATCGGTCTTTCTCGGCGTGCGTCTGGATCGGCTCCCAGTGATAGTCGGGAACCTCTGCAATCAGCACTGCGGTAAAGACAGGGACAAAAGCGTGCGTCTGGCTGGTAGGAGAAGACTGGAGATCAACTGCCAAAGGCTGGTGGTGTTCTTTCTCACCCTTGCCATCGCAGTCATTGCCGGGGGAGTCCTCACAGGGAACCTCATGCTCGTGCCCGTCCTCCTGCACCCGATGGCAATGCTCAGCCTTCGTTTCGGTGGATGAATCCCCATGATCACAAATGTAACCCCGCTGCATCCCAAACACCTGCGCGCACGCCACGACCAGAACGGCCAGCGTGGTGAGGATGCGTTTGCGGAGAGAGGTCATGGACGGCATTAAGATGATCCTGTGGGTGATTTATTCTGCTAGGAGATT
>JBJONJ010000315.1:0-3412 GCA_046051905.1 Verrucomicrobiota bacterium | reverse complement strand
TTCTTGCAGGCCGCCATAGATTTCGCCGGTTATGGGATGGTAGATTTCGGAAAAGTGGCTGTCGCGGCAACCGCGGTCGGCGAGCTTTTTCAACTCCTGCGCAAACAGCTCCGTGCGCCCTGAAGAGGCTGCGGCCTGCGCCCACAGTGCGCTTACGGGCGGCCAGATGGTGCCGTTGTGATTGCCAAAGGTCATGCCGTTCGGTGAAGCGTAGCGCGGGAACACCGGCCAGTTGTAAGGGATGCCCTGCGGCGTGATGTGCATGTTTTTAAAGATGCGCGCCGACTGCTTCGCGCTGGCGATGCCAAAGAGGATCGCGACGCTGTTTCCGAAGCCTTCCTGCGCATCGCTGCCGCCGTAGGTGTCCACGAGATAGCGATAGGTGCCTGCGTCGTCGCGCCAGAAGTGCCGGTTGATTGCCACCTTCAGCCGTGCGGCCTTTTCCTCCAGCGTAGCGTCCACAGGCACGCCGAGTTCGCGCTGCATCCGCGCGGCGAGCTGATAGGCCTGATATGCCATGCACTGGGTGGAGAGCGCATGGATGGGGATGCCGTAGCCGGTGGCAATCTTCTTGTCCGGATTGAGCTGTGGCCATCGCATGACATGTCCCGCTCCCTTCACT
This sequence comes from Verrucomicrobiota bacterium, assembly GCA_046051905.1. GTDB lineage: Bacteria > Verrucomicrobiota > Verrucomicrobiia > Verrucomicrobiales > Verrucomicrobiaceae > Prosthecobacter. The sequence goes on along the minus strand of JBJONJ010000315.1, from coordinate 2,790 downwards.
GCTTCCGCCCAAGCATCGGGATAAGCTGAGATGCCGTCGCCGATGATAGCCGGGCCACGGAAGAGATTGAGCTTCGGATCGAACTCGTTGCGTTCCGAGTGCGTCAAACCGCCGAGCGTGGCCGCAAGCGCGACTTTCAGGAACGCGCGGTCGCCGGTGCCAAGGTAGTGCCCCCACGCGCCGAAGGTCCACGTCAGGATTTCATAATAAGGTCCACCGCAGTGCAAGGTGCCATCCTCATCGAGGACGAGCGAAGTGAGCAGCGCACCCTTCATCGCCTCCGGTTCAAGAAAGCTCGCGCCGTTCCACGAGTCCATCGCCGCATCAATCGGCGAGATGCCGTAATCCAATCCCGCTGCCAGCAACTGCGCCGGCAGCACGTCACGCGTTCCCGCGACCTCGACCACCCGCGCTGAGACCGCTTCCCAGCGCTTCGCATTGAGCGGCAAATTTGGCAACGAAGTCGCCGCCGCCATCGGCACGACGCTGCTGCTCAAATCCCCACACGCGATGCGAAACGCACGGCTGATGTTCGGATCGCCCGCAGTGACGTAGGGGTGCAAATGGCGAGCGGTCGCCGTAGGCTCGTCCGCCAGCGCGGACAGTGGCGCGAGCAGCATGGCAGTGATGAGCAGGCGACAAAAAAATTGGAGACAGAAAAATGGGCTGCGAGTCTTCGTGTTTTTGTCTCTCATCTTTTTGTCGTGGAAGGGATTGCGGTAGAGCAAGGGTTTCATGGTTTGACGATTACGGCAGCTTCTCCACCAGCAGGATTCCCCAAGGATTCATTGCGGGGATGGACACGAGAGTCCATGCGCCTTCGGTTGTGGTGGTGAGGGTTGTTTCGCGAATGAGGCTGCGGTAGTTCTTGTCCTTCTCGGCCTTTGCATGCAGCGCGGCGTCATAGGGGAGCGGCTCGCGCAGCGTCAGCTTGATCGCGTTCGTTCCGAAGAACCGCGCGGTGGGCAGGCGGAGTGTCGAGGTCGCGCCTTGCTCCCGTTCAACGAGGTGGATGACCACGGGTGCATGGGCATCGCCGGGTTTGGCTCGGAGGAAGGCGCTGAGCTTGCCGCTGCCGCCTTCGATGTGCACGGGCGCATCATCGCCGAATCGCGTGTCCTGCAAATCATAGCCGCCGATGGCTGCCTCTTCGTAACCATCAATGACATCCGCATTGGCTCGGACGAAGCCGGTCAGGTCGGCGAACTTCTCCTGCGCGATGAAGATGCGGGGCAGCTTTTGAATGGGAATGCGTGGCACCCTCGTGACCGGATCAAGGACGACGTTCTGGAACTGGTCCCAGGGCACGATATACAGATTGCCCGTGGCGTAGCTCGTCGCCCAGATCCAGCGGTAGTCCTCGGCAGGCCGGTCTTCTTGGCCGGTGAGCACGAAGAGCTTCTTCTCCTTGCGCGCGGCGAGGCCGATCTCGCGGATGCGGCTCGGGCTGATGACTTCCTTCGTGCCGTCCATGGATCGGAAACGCACCTCGGTCATGCGGTAATCGAACACCTGCATGAAGGGGGGATCGCTGTGGCAGTTCGTGCTGAAGGTCAGTTTGCGGCCCGCGTGCTTTTCGATCTCGGTGCGCGCCCAACGGTGGAACTCCAACAAATCGGCGTCGGGGATGGCTTCACGGCGGCCCTTCTTGCCCCAATCGAAAAAGCCCTCGTCTGGGTCGTCTCGCTGGAAGCTGGTGACACCCATGTCCACCAACCGTTTCGCGCGTTCGAGGTAAAGACGGCGGTATTCCGGGTTCGCATTGTCGCCGCGGAAGGGTGGCTTGTCGCTTTGCCCATTGGTCCCGATGGGTTTGTCCTCGCGGTCACGTAGAGCGAGGGCGGGATCGGTCAAGGTCATGCCCAGGCTGCCCTGGAACTCCCAGCCGTTGGCCCGCACGCTCTTGATGAAGGATTCGTCCTCGATGTAAGACCACACTCCGCGCGTGATGTGGAAGTCACTCCCGGCGGCAAGCATCCGCTCCGCCGTGATGCCTTTTTGATCGAGCCTGAAGAGCCTCATGCAGACATCGCTGAGCTTCGGCATCTCGGGCGTGAAGCCGGATGGCTGCGCGATCTGGCTGAACGTGGCGTCCGAGGCCACGCGCGGCGTGGTCGGCTCAGCAGCGGGCAACGAAGCCAGCGGCGCGAGGAGGAGGGCGGTGATGAGGGTGAGAGTTTGTCTCATGGTTTGAATCACTTTCCTTGCTGCTTTGCCTGTTCCGCCATAACCCAGAGGACGTTGCCGACGACGGGCATGTCGTATTCGTTCGAGCCGCAGTTGCCGTAAAGATTTGGATCGAATGAGCGGAACTGGAACCCGATGCTGACGGCACCGGGAATCTGTGGCGTGGGTGGGAAGAACTCGCCGAACAGGCCGCGCAGAGGCTGGTTGTAGCCCACGCTTTCGATCGCGCTGGCATCGAAGGGATTGCAGCCCATCACCCAGTCGAGCTGGCGCTGGGCCACGGTGCGGCAGGTTTTGCATCCCGTGATCTCCGCCGCCCGGTTCAGGAACAAGGCCGCCTCCATGATGCTCATGTGATAGAGGTAAGGGCGGTATTTGTAGGCGATGGTTTTCTCCTTCGGGCCGGTGGCGCGTTCGTGAATGCCCTGGAGGGGGTAAAGACCATCCGAACTGACCACTGGCGACTTGTCGGTTGCCGCCAGTGCATCCTGCACGAGGAACTCCGAAGGCGTCAGGCCCCACGCGTTGCGATGGGACAGCGCGACCATTTGATCCGCCATCCGCTTGATCGTGGCACGCCACCGCCCGGCGTCCTTGTGCTGG
>JBJONJ010000314.1:0-5997 GCA_046051905.1 Verrucomicrobiota bacterium | reverse complement strand
TCGCGGAAAGGCGGAATTTCGCGATGTTCGCGTCGCCATTCGTCGAACGATGTCGCAACTCGAAAATCAGCTCCTCATCGCTTTCGAGCACCAGCGGCTCGGCGAGGCCGTAAAGCGCGGTGTGAGGCTGATCCTTGGGAAAACCCTTCGTGGTCCAGCCATTGCGCGGATCGTCATCGAGCGTGCCTTTCACATCGCCATACTCGCGGGCCTTGCCTTCGATCTTCGTGTCTGCCACGGCGTTTTTGACGAGGATGTCGCGGATCTGCGAGCTGCCTTTGCGTCGCACCTGCACCTTGATGTCGGTCAGGATGAACTCGCCCGTCTTGCCCCGAGAGAGTGCGCCGTTTTGCGGCAGCACTTCGAGCTTCAAACCGGTGAGGCGAGGCAGTTTGATCGTGGAAATGAGCCGGTAATCGTCTTGTTTTGGGTTCGGACCGCTCGCGGTGACGATGCCGTCGTTCGTTTGTGCCAGCTTCGAGCCCTCCTGCGACTCCACGGCACCGAGAACGACCTGCCACGCGTTGTGATCCGGTTTGATGCGCTTCTTCTGCTCCTCCAACCACGCCGCGAAAGGCCTCTCCGCATCCGCTTTGGCCTTCGCTTCGACGGGTTTGCGTGCCTCGACGAGCTTCTGCGATTCCTCGACGGCTCGCTTCGCGTTCGGCGATTGATAAGGCATGTAGGGCTTCGCATTCGTGCCTGCCGCGCCGTCTTCGTCGATGCTGTTGAAGAAGGCATTCAGCGCGTAGTAGTCGTGATGGGAGATGGGATCAAACTTGTGCGTGTGGCACTGCGTGCAGCCGAGCGTAAGGCCGAGCCAGGTGGTGCCCATCGTGTTCACGCGGTCGATGACGTAGTCGATGCGGCTTTCTTCTTTGTCGCGACCGCCTTCGCCATTCGTCATGTGATTGCGATGAAAGCACGTGGCGATCTTTTGCTCCGGCGTGGCATTCGGCAGCAGATCCCCCGCGAACTGCTCCAGCGTGAACTGGTCGAAGGGCTTGTTCGCGTTGAAGGACTCGACAACGTAGTCCCGCCACGGCCAGTTCGTGCGCGTGGCATCGGATTGGAAGCCATCCGTGTCCGCGTAACGCGCCGCATCGAGCCAGAACATGGCCATGCGTTCGCCGTAGTGGGGGGAGGCGAGGAGAGAGTCCGCATAGCTATCGTAGGAAGATAATGAGACCATCGGATGGGGAGACAATGAGCCAGGTGCTTTGCCAGTCTCCTTGTCTGATTGTCCCCTTGTCTGATTGTCTTGCACAGGCGGCAGCCCCGTGAGGTCAAAAGCCAGCCTCCGCCTCAATGTGTACTCCGCAGCCCTCGGAGAGAGCTTCAGGCCTTCCTTCGCGAGGCGTGCCTGCACGAAGAAATCCACCGGATGCCCTTCGGTTTTGGCTTTGACGGGTTTTTCGAAGGACCAGTGCTTGCCCCACTTCGAGCCTTCTTGGATCCAGCGCTGCAAAAGAGCCGCCTGCTCGGCCTTGAGCTTCGGTTTGTGGGACTTCGGCGGTGGCATGACCTCATCGGGATCGTCGGTGAGGATGCGGTTCATGAACTCGCCCGATTTGAGCACCTCGCGGGCCCCTTCTTGAGTATCGAGGCGCAGATCGGCTTTGCGATGCGAGGCATCTTGCCCGTGGCAGCTCAGGCAGTTGTCGGAGAGCAGCGGCAGCACCTCGCGACTGAAACTCACCGGCTCCGCGAGAGCGGCGGAGGTCAGGGCGAATGTAAAAAGCAGGCGGAGTAGCATCGCAGCATCTTACGCGGACGGAGATGCAGAGTGCATGCATCGGCTATGGAAAATTCAGGCGGCTTGCGTCAAAGAAGGGGACCGTTTATCATCGAGCCATGTCCGCCGTCCTGAAAGACAACCTCCAGCCGCCCAAATGGACTGTCCCTGATTATCTGAAGGCCGAGGCCACCAGCGAGGTCCGGCATGAATACATCGCCGGTGATCTTTATGCGATGGCTGGAGCCAGCGAGAATCACAACTTCATCTCCGGCAATATTTTCAGCGCCATCCGCAACCACCTGCGCGGCAAAACCTGCAAGGTCTTCATCCATGACATGAAGGTGAAGGTGTATGCGCAGGTGATGCTGTTTTATTACCCGGATGTGATGGTGGTGTGCGAGCCGGACGATGAGGACAAGAACTACAAAACCAAGCCGCACGTCATCGTGGAGGTGATCTCCGAGAGCACTCGAGGCACGGATGAGCGGGAAAAGCTGCTCACCTTTATCCAACTGCCCTCTCTAAGAGAGTATGTGCTCGTCGAGCAGGATAAAATGAAGGTCACGGTGCATCGTCGGGCGGTGGAATGGCGTGCCGAGGTGCTGGAAGGCGCGGAGGCGGTGCTAAAGCTGACCTCCATCGGCTTCGAGATGCCGTTGAGCGCGGTTTATGAGGATGTGGTTCCGGTGAAGTAAGGCTTTCCTAGCTCAATACACCGCTTTGCGGTGAAAGAGGAAGCTTTCCATGAGCAGCAAGGCGGCGAGAGCCCACAGCAGTTTTTGCGGCCAGGTGCTGAAGGATGCAGAGGTGATGATGCTGCGCTGGCGAAGCTCCGGCATGGCCGGAGCATCTTCGGAGCGTTTGGGCAGGTTTGTCTCGGTGGCGGAGGCGAGGATGCTGGTGCCGGTTTTGCCATCGGCAGTCTCCCAGGAGCCGATTTGTGAGAGTGAGAGCAGGCCGCCGGTGGTCTGCTCGGAGGCATCGATGAATTGCAATCCATTCCACGCATGCCAGTTCACGAGGCCGGAGGCAGGCACGAGCTCGCCAGTGCGCATCGGGCGCTGGCTGGCGAGAGCTTCATTCGTTTCGGCGCACCAGTAGAGTGCATTGCCAAGCACGAGCGGAAAGGCGGGCAGCAGGGCGAGTTGCTCGGAAGTGGCTGGTGAGAAGGCGGTGACGACGAGGCGCTGTCCCGCGTGCTCGCCCGCGGCCAGCACGGGCTCGGTGCCAGCGATCCACAATGGCTCGAGCGAGGCAGGCAAAGCCAGCACCGAGGTCTGCGTGAGCGCCACACGGCTGGTGGCGACGCGGAAGAGCAGCGGATGATCCGGCAGCACGCTGCGCAGGCTATCATGCGGCAGACCATTGCCTGGAAGCGGCTTCACACTGATGGGGCCGCTGCTGGTGGTGGGATTCAAAACGATCACGGGGCGGTCGGTGGGCCATGTTTTGGGCAGCCAGTGCTCAAAGACATACACATCCGGCTTTTCCTTCGGCGGCCAGGCATCGGGCGCGGAGCGGGTCATCTCGATGCGGCGGGATTCGATGAGCGAGGCGAGGGCGATCTCGGTAAAAGGGTCCGGCTTGTCGGTGATCCATGAGACGGATAGCGGGCGGTTGCGTGGAAGCGGCGCGGTGAGGGCATCGTCCCAGCCGAAGGCATCGCCGGGTGTTTTGAGTTGAAGCTCCAGGCGTTGTCCACGGGCGGATTCGAGCGGCAGAATGAGCGTGACGCTGGCTCCGGGCTCGAGGTCGATCTCACGAATCTGCACGGGACGCCCGGCGAGGGTGACTTCGAGGGTGGAGGAGACTTTTTCGCGGTTCGCGGTGGAGGCGGAGACTTTGGCAAAGACCTCATGCTGACCGCCGGAGAGCGGGCTGGGGCGGATTTGAAAGCCGGTGATGCCCGCGTTCATCACTTCGGGCAGGGCGCAGTCGATGAAGGCGAGGTCGCCCTCAACTTTCGTATCGCTGGCGAGCCAGATTTTGGCACCGGCATCGAGTTCGGCGAGTCGGCGAGCGGTGGTGAGAGCGTCGGCGGCATCTCCGGCGATGGGTTTCGGTTTTAACTCATCAAGCTGGTGCAGGCACTCGCGGCGATTGCGGCTTCGCGAAAGCAGCACATCTGCTTTGGCATCGAAGGCGATCAAGGTGAGCACCGCTTGATCGGGCAGGCTGCGCACCACCTGCTGCAAAGCGGTGACGGCTTCCGCGAGCCGCGTTTTGCCAGAGGCATCAGTGGCAGCCATGGACGCGGAACGGTCGATGAGCAAAACAACGGCCTGCGGTGCATTCGCGCCCAGTTCACCCGAAGGACGGGCGAGAGCGAAAACCGCCAGCAGCAGGGCGAGAAGCGTCAGGGCGAGTGCGAGCCATTTTTTGACGCGGCGCAGCCACGCGGACTCATGATGCTCACGGGCGAGTGATTTGAAAAACAGCAGCGTGGAGACCGGGAGACGCTTCGCGTGCCTGCGGAAGAGCCATAGGGCGAGCGGGATGAGCGCCAGCCAGGCTAGATGCAGGAGCTGGGGAGCGAGGAAGCGCATGGGATCAGGCCAGCAGGCTCCAGATAACCTCGTGAACCTCCTCCGGGCTGGCGGAGGCATCTATGACCTTGATGCGGTCCGGCTCGGCAGCGGCGAGTTGCAGATAGCCCTGACGCACCTTCTCGAAAAACTCCGGCGGCTGGCTTTCTATACGATCAAGCTCGCGGCCAGTGGCGTGGATGCGCTGCCAGGCTGTTGGAGTGTCCAGATCGAGCAGCAGCGTGAGGCGCGGCAGCGTGCCGCCGATGGCGAAGCGGTTGATGGCATTCACCGCATCGAGCGGCAGACCGCGGGCATGGCCTTGATACACCGTCGTGGAATCGAGAAAGCGGTCGAGGATCACAAACGCGCCCGCTTCGAGCAGCGGACGGATTTTTTCACGCACGATCTGTGCCCGGCTGGCGGCGAAGAGCAGCAGTTCGGTCTCCGTCGTCATCGCGTGACCTTCTTTCGCATGCTGGAGGAGATGGCGGATGCTCTCGCCGATCTCCGTGCCGCCCGGTTCGCGAAGCACGACGACTTCGCGGCCGCTCTTTTCGAGCCTTTCCTTTAAAAGACGGATCTGGGTGGATTTGCCGCAGCCTTCGGAGCCTTCAAAGGAGAGCAAAAAACCGGTGGAGGGAGGCTGGGACACGAGGAGCGGGCTGGGAGGGGTTCTGCGAGCCGATAGCGTTCGGAGAAAAAATGTCAGGCGGAATCTCTGCGGGCGGGCTTCACCCGGTCACATAGTCCCGCATCTCGTAGAGCTTCGGATCGCGGACGGGTTCTTTGCGGGCAGCCTTCGCTCGGCTGAGCATCTGCGAGAACAAGGCATCACCCGCCTCGCCTTCGTCGAGGCCGCCGAATTGCTCCTCGAGCTTCTCGGGGTCTTCACCGGCTTCGAGGCGGCGCACCATCTCGCGGAGTTCAGGAGGTGCTTTGTCGCCCATGACATCGGTCATCTTGCGCATGAAATGGCCGAGCTGCTTCGGGTCGGGGTTGTTTTCATCGAGGCCGCCCATGTCGCGCTCCATCTCGGCCATGAACTCGTCCATCTTCGACTCGTCGATGCCTGCGAAGGGATCGTCCGCCGTTTCCTCCTTGGCCTTGCCGATGACGGCGAAGCGCGAGACGCGCCGCTCCATGCGCAAGGATTCGCCATCAGGGCAGCGCGGGACCTTGTCCTTCATCGACAAAGAGCGGGCGAGGAAGGAGTAGAGCTTGTTGTTGTCTGGGCAGTAGAACTCGTAGATCGGCATGGTGAGAGCGGGTTCAGGTTTGGCTCGCGGCGGGCAGTCGGCGAATGAAAAACACGACGCCGAGGCCGGTGAGGATGCCGAGCGCCATGCTCGGCGGGATGTCGGAGGGCCAGTGGGCACCGCAGTAGATGCGGGACCAGGCCACGGCGGCGGCGAGGAGGTAGAGGCCCAGGCCGATGCGCCGGTAAAAGCACGCCACGACGGTGGCCACCGCAAACATGTTCACCGTGTGGCTGGAGGGAAACGACTTCCCGCGCAGCTCGCCACGCGGCTGGCTGATTTCTTGGGTGGGTGGCACCAGCAGGCGCTTCATGGCCGGTGTGGCCGGGCCGAGATCTCGCACGATGACGCCCTCGATGGCATCACGCGGCCGCACGCGGCCGACGAGCTTTTTGAGGGTGTTCGAGACGAGCGCATCGCCGATGCCGATGGCCAGCGCCGCACAGAGAAACATGACCCGCGCCTTCCTCCCGCC
>JBJONJ010000313.1:0-3893 GCA_046051905.1 Verrucomicrobiota bacterium | reverse complement strand
GGCCACGGAGAAGATGAGGCGCCAGTAGGTCTGGTAGAATTCGTTCCAGGTGCGCTGGTCTTCCCAATTGTTCAAACGCTCGATGAGGCTTTTGCGGGTCTTTTCCCACAAGCCTTTTTCTTTCTTCACGTCTTCCGGCACGGCGATCTCCGGCACCGGTATGTCTGAGGCTGGTTCACTCATCGTGAAGGACATTTAACGGTTGAGTGAGACTGTCAAACCTTTGAACCTCTCGGATACGGGGGAAAATCGACGATAGAACAACACTCTCCGCGGCGGGTGCGCACGATGGCCGTTCATGCCGCTTGAGAAGCCCCTGCTTTGGTGGGAGACTCCGCCGCTTTCCTCCCATGCCTGACCCCGAAGCCGATGCTGAAATCCCAGCCGATGCCGCCCCCGCGGAGCCGGTGCCGGAGGCATCACCTGCGGAGGAACTGGCACCGGACACAGGCAGCCTCATCGAGTTGCCGCCACCGCCGATGCAGCCGCAAAAGGTCGCGGCGAAGCCCAAGAAGGCACCCGGCAATCCCGCGTCGCATCGCGATGACATCGTCATTCCGGACTACACGCTGCTGAAGCGCATCGGCAGCGGTGCATATGGTGAGGTGTGGCTGGGACAGAGCGTCACCGGAGCTCTGCGGGCGGTCAAAATCGTGTGGCGTGAGGATTTCGAGCACACGCGCACCTTTCATCGCGAGTTTTTGGGCATCCAGCAGTTCGAGCCGATCTCACGCGGCCACCCTTGCCTCGTCCACATCCTGCATGTGGGATGGAATGAGAACCGTGGCTTCTACTACTGCGTGATGGAGCTGGGCGATGATGTCGAAGAAGGCGGCAACATCACCAACATCGACAGCTATGTGCCGCGCACGCTGGGCACTGACATGAAGCGTCATGGCCGTCTCGATCCCTTCTTCTGCCGCGATGCGGGCGTGTACATGGCCGATGCGCTGCACTATATGCACAATCACGGGCTCACGCACCGCGACATCAAACCCTCGAACGTCATCTTCGTCGGCGGCGTGTGCAAACTGGCGGACATCGGCCTCGTCGCAGCCTTTGGAGAGCGATCGTTCGTGGGCACTGAGGGATTCGTGCCACCGGAGGGACCCGGCACGCCGCAGGCGGACATCTACAGCCTGGGTAAGGTGCTCTACGAGATGAGCAGCGGGAAAGACCGCATGGAGTTTCCTGAGGTGCCGAACGAGATCTCCGACGAAGAGTGGCCCTTCTGGCTCGATTTGAACCGCGTCATCTGCAAGGCATGTGAAAACGACCTCGATCGCCGCTTTGCGACGGCCGCTGAGTTTGCCGAAGCCATCCAGCATGTCGGCGAAAAGCGCCCCGAGACCTTCATTCGCCGCTTCTGCCGTGCGGCCATCTTCATGCTCATCGGCTCTTTCGTGCTCGCCAGCGGTCTCGTCATGGCCCGACACCAGCAGGACTGGCATTACGAGCTCGCCGCGCCGGTGAAACCGAAGCCTGTGACGCCCGAGCCACCGCGAAAAGGCAAGCCTTGGCAAAACCGCCTGAAACAATGGTTCTCGTCGAAAGGTGACAATTACATCGCCGACCTGCCCACGGACATCGCCCATTTCCGCAGTTTTGTGGACACCACGTTTCGGTCCGCGGAATACAGCGTCGTGCTCGTGCCGCAGCCGGACAAAAGCATCCTGAATGCCGCCGTGGTCTCCGCCGCGGATGCCGATGCCTACTGCGCCTGGATGACGGAAATCGAGCGCCGCACCGGCCGCCTCGATCTCGATCATGAATACGGGTGGAAGCCGGCGAAGGTCGCCCCCGCGCCCGGTAGCCCGCCACAGAAGAATGGCATGCAGGCCATCGTTTGCGAGATCGTGCAGGTGCGCTATGGCTCGGTCACGATCACCTCCACGCCGCCCGGAGCGGATGTGTATGACGGCGAGGAATTCCTCGGGCGCACGCCCGTGCGACTGCCGCATGTGCGGGCGGCGAAGTTCGATTTCTCCGTGAACCTGCCCGGTTACAAAGAAGAGCATGCCACCGGCGATTTGAAGCAAGGCCAGACCATCGCCTTCAACCTTCGTCTCAAGGCCAGCGGAGCCGTCGTCTTCGGCAAAGCATGGCCGAACAGCCTTGGCATGAAACTTGTTCCGCTCGGCAAAGCCATGATCGCCTCCATCGAGACACGCCGCGGAGACTTCGCTGAGTTTGCCAAGGCGACGAATCAGGCACCGGTGGATGGACGCGTGCTCGACACCGAGCCCACCCTGCCCGTCACGATGGTCAACCGGGCCGAGGCTGACCAATTCTGTCGCTGGCTTACCGACCGCGAACGTGCCCAAGGCCTGCTCGAACCCGATCAAGAATACCGCCTACCCACCGATGACGAATGGAGCATGGCGGGCGATCTCTCACGCGAGGCCGGTGCCACACCACAAGAGAGCAATGAGCGCATCGGCGGCGTCTATCCCTGGGGCTTCCAATGGCCGCCACCCACGAAGGCGGGCAACTTCCTCGACCTCACTGCCGACAAATCCGGCAAAACCTCCATCGGTGGCTATGCCGGTGGCTATGCCGATGGCTTTGCCGCACTTGCGCCGGTCGGCAGCTTCCGCGCCGACATCCGTGGTCTACACGACCTCGCCGGCAACGTCTGGGAGTGGGTTTCCACGCCTTGGAACAACACGCCGGATGCCGCCGTGCTCCGCGGCGGTGCCTACACCACCGCGCAGAGCAACCAGCTCCTCTCCTCCCACCGCCGTCAGATGCCCGCCAGCGCCCGTTTGCCCGATGCTGGCTTCCGCATTCTGCTTTGGAACATCGGGACGCCCGCCCGCACGGACGAGTAGTGCCCTCTCTCATCCCCTTTCCTCTCTCCCGAGATGCCCTGGAGCCACCTTTGGACCTTTCTCGCCGGCTTGATCCTCGGCGCGGCAGCTGTGCTCATCTACAAGCTACTGCAATTCCTCGCCGACCTACGTGCGGCACGTCACACGATTGCCAGCTACGATCAACTGCTCAGCACCGAGGCCGATGAACGCGCCCGCAAAGCCGTCGAAGACTGCAAAAATCGTCTTCGCTGGCAAAAGAACCTCAACCCCGAATGGCTCGCCCCGCTCGTCAACGAGGTGCCGCAGCTCGTGAAGGACATCGCTGCCATTTATCACCCTGGAAAAGAAAACGCCCTGCTCGCTCCCGGTCTTAGCCAGTTCTCCCGTGCGGTGCATCTCGCCTCGATGGATGTCGCCGATTTCCTGCAAACACGCTCCATCGGCCGACTCGTCGATGTCAGCGCCTCCACCGCGCTGAAGACCTGGGAGGTCACCCACAAGCTCGCCACGCACGAAACCGTTCAGCAGGCCAACAAATGGTACAGCCGCCTCCTGCCCGTCTGGCAGGTGCTGCGCTTCAAATCGCCTGTCATGTGGGCCAGCGTCGCCGTCTCGAACGTCGCCGCCCGCACCCTCCAGCCCGCCGTCATCGACATCATCGCCAAACGCGCCCTCGACCTCTACAGCGGCCGCCTCGGCCGAGGCATCATCACGCCCTCGACCATCGATCCACCCACCTCCGGCCCTCTGCCGCCGATGTGAGGCCTCAGAGGCACCGCTCGCATACCTCACGCAATCCCGCCCGCGTCGTGCAGCGCCGCATATCGTGCAAAAAAGTGTCCGGATCCCGCAGACCGGGGCCAAAGAAGCTCAGGTGCTTCTTCACACGATTCACCTGATCCAGCTCCCGCGTGCCAGGCATGGTCACGCACTCGTAAAGCTCCTCCACATAGGTCAGCAGCTCTTCCCTCGACGGCTGAAACACGGGCTCGCCGCGGAAATGCTGGCGGATTTGCTCAAACAACCACGGATTGCGAATCGCACCGCGACCAATCATGAGGCCGTGGACACCTGTCTGCC
>JBJONJ010000312.1:0-2756 GCA_046051905.1 Verrucomicrobiota bacterium | reverse complement strand
CGCGAATACCTCTACGACCTCGCCACCGACCGCGAGGAGAAGCACAACCTCGCCGCGAAGCACCCGGAGATCGCCACGCGACTCCGCGCGAAGCTCAAAACCTGGGCCGACGGCCTCACGCCACCCGGCATGGCACTCGGCCCCATGGCCGCGACGTGGAACGACTACTTTGATCACTACCTCGAAGGCAAAACCATCGCCCCACGCGTCGAAGCGCCCGCTGCCGATGCCTCGGAAACCCAAGGCTGGGAAGCCCGCAACGGCAAGCTCACCGCCAAAGACGGCCTTTTCATCCTCACACCCGACAAGGCCGACAAACCCACCTTCATCACCAAGTCCAAACTCAAGCTAGCCGGTCCCGTCACCGCCAAACTCACCCTCAAAACCGCCTCCACCGGCCAAGGTGCCATCGCCTGGCGTCTGGATGGCGACAAAGACTTCCTCCCCGCCAACCGCCTCACCTTCCCCCTCCAATCCACCGCCGATTGGCAAACCCACACCCTCGAAATCCCGACCACCGGTCGCGTCATCCACGTGCGCGTGCATCTGCCTACGGGAGGCGCGGAGTTCCGGGAGATTGAGTTGGAGGCGGGGAAGCGGTAATGTCCTCAATTATGACCTTCAAGCTGCTCTGCATTTCTTTGGCCCTGCTTCCGCTTTGCGCTGTAGCTGATGTTAGTCGCTCTCTCGGAAAGTCTCCCGACAACAGATTCGAACTCGTGCTGTCAGCACCTTCCAATAAAGACCTTGGCATGGTGCTCATTCGTGACCTGAAATCAGGGCAAACAACACAAACTGATACATGGCAAGGTTACGGGAGTTTTGAGACAGAGGATGTTGAAGCAACATGGAGAAAAACTAGCGATGCTTTTGCTGTCACTGTCCGAGGGACGAAACGCACCTGGAACACGGATGTGTATGTCCTTGATGACAAAGCTTGGGAGAAGCTCGAATTTCCTCCTTACGTCGCAAATATCCTCGGGCGCCAAGGTGTGTTCAGAGGCGGTCGCACTCTGCATGAAGGATTTGGCGGCTTTCTGGAGAAGGATCAGTTCGTTCTTTTCAGCTATGTCGAACCTGACTGGCAGCAGAAAGAGAAAACTGCTCAGATCAAAGACTGGAAACCCACGACACAAACAGAATGGAAAGTCACTCTTGAGTTCTATCGAAGAGTCAGTCCGAACTGCACGATCGTTGACATTGAGCCTGTCGCCGATTCATCGAAGAATAGTGACAAATAGAATTTTGGTGAGCGGCAGGCCTCTCCAAATCCGACACACTCTTTGCCGGAATGTCGGGCGGCGGACGACGTTTCAGGTCGCGATGCTTCGCTCTCTTCTCCTTCTCGTTTCGTCATTCGCCATTCTTCATTCGTCATTTTCGGCGCAGCCGAACGTCATCGTCATCCTCGCCGACGATCTGGGCTGGAGTGACACGACGCTTTACGGCACGACGACGTTTTACCAGACGCCGAACGTCGAACGACTCGCAAAGCGTGGGATGACCTTCACGCGAGCGTATTCGGCGAGTCCGTTGTGCTCGCCGACGCGTTCAGCTCTGCTCACAGGGCTCAGTCCGGCACGCACGGGCATCACGGTGCCGAATTGCCACGAGCCGCGGGTCGTTTTGCAGGCGACGACGGGCAAGAAGGCTCCGCCGGATCAAAAGGCGATCATGCCGGATCCCGTGACGCGATTGAAGACGGAGTATCGCACGCTGGCGGAGACGCTGAAGGACGCGGGCTATGCCACGGCGCATTTCGGCAAGTGGCACCTAGGGCCGGAGCCGTATTCGCCGCTGCAGCAGGGCTTTGATTTCGATCTGCCGCATCATCCGGGGCCGGGGCCTGCGGGCAGTTTTGTCGCGCCGTGGAAGTTTGCGAACTTCAAAGAGAAGTCGCCGGGCGAGCACATCGAGGACCGCATGGCGGCGGAGGCCGTGGCGTGGATGGAGCAGCAAAAAGAGAAGCCGTTTTACCTGAACTACTGGATGTTCAGCGTGCATGCGCCCTTTGACGCGAAGAAGGCGAACATCGAGACGCATCGCGGCCGCATCGACCCGAAGGACGCGCAGCGCAGCCCCACTTACGCGGCGATGATCCAGAGCATGGACGACGCCATCGGCACGCTGCTCGACGGTCTCGACCGGCTGAAGCTGGCCGACAACACGATCATCATCTTCACCGCCGACAATGGCGGTAACATGTATAACGAAATCGATGGCACCACGCCCACCAGCAACCGCCCGCTGCGCGGTGGCAAGGCGACGATGTTTGAAGGCGGCACACGCGTGCCTTGCGTGGTTGTTTGGCCGGGAATCGCCCAACCCGGCAGCCGCAGTGATGCGATCATCCAAAGCGAGGATTTTTATCCGACGTTGATCGCGGGTGTTGGAGTCCAGCCTTTAGGCGACTCTGAAAAATCGGCTAAAGCCTCGACTCCAACGCAGCGATTCGATGGTCACAGCATCCTTCCCGCGCTCAAAGGCGATGCGCTGGCTGGCAAAGCGGTCTTCCAATACTTCCCGCACAATCCCGGCGTGCCGGACTGGCTGCCACCGGCCGTTTCGGTGCATCGCGATGACTGGAAGCTCATCCGCATCTTCCACGGCGGTGAAAACGGCGCGCATCGTCATCTGCTCTTCAACCTGCGCGACGATCTCGGTGAAAAGAACAACCTCGCCGCGCAGAAGCCCGAACTGGTGGCGGAACTGGATGCCTTGATCGAAGGATTTCTCACCGACACGAAGGCCGTCGT
>JBJONJ010000311.1:0-4867 GCA_046051905.1 Verrucomicrobiota bacterium | reverse complement strand
GTGTGGTTGGTCCATGTCACCGTCGGAAAGGAGGTCTCCATGCGCTTCACCCGCACGCCTTCGGCCGCCAGCGCCTTCACCGCGGGCATGTGGCACTTCGGGTCGTCAAAGTAGTGATGCGCCCAGCCATCAATGCTGACGAGGATGACGTGCTCCGCAGGCGCGGCGGCATGAAGCGAGGACACGACGGCAAACAGGGCGCGAAAAAGAAAACGCATGACCCGAGTCATACGACGCCCGCCAGAGGCCATTGCATGGATTCCCTCCGAAGGCCGCATGACGGGAGAAAAAGGGCGTGGATCACAATTCACTGGATTCAATCCCCGCCACATCCTTTCTTCGCGGCCTCATGATCTCCCTTCTTCTCATTGACGATCATTTCGTCGTCCGCAGCGGCCTCGTGGCCTCGCTGGAGCTTGAGGACGACCTTAAGGTCGTCGGCGAGGCGGACCGGGGCGAGGATGCTTTGAAGCTCTTCACCCAAACAAAGCCCGATGTGGTGCTCATGGACATCCAACTGCCTGGCCTCAGCGGCATCGACACCACGGCCGCCCTGCTGCGCGAGCATCCCGCCGCCCGCGTGCTGATTTTTTCCACCTTCGCCCGCGATGAGGAAATCCAGGCCGCGCTTAAAGCCGGCGCTCTCGGTTACCTGCAAAAATCCTCCTCACGCGACACCCTGCTCGCCGCCATCCGCCACGTCGCCAAAGGCGAGCGCAGCCTGCCGCCCGACATCGCCAAGCGTCTTCAGGACCGCCTCGCCGAGCCTGAGATCACGCCGCGTGAACGTGAAATCCTCACCCTCGTCACCCGCGGCAATGCCAATAAAGAGATCGCCGCCACCCTAGGCATCTCCGAGGATACCGTGAAGCAGCACGTCAGCCGCATCCTCTTGAAACTCAAAGCCAATGACCGAGCCCAGGCCACTGCGGAGGCCATCCGGCGCGGTTTGGTGCAGGTGTAGCCCGCCAGCTCATCCATGCCACCGTCACCTCCGCGGAATTCAATCTGATGAGCCAAGCTTTCACTCTTTGACGCCATGAGACAGGCCGAACCACGTTTGGCGCACACGGGGCAACCCAGATTTTCTCATGTAGATCACGATTTGAGGCAGCGAAGAGTGGGAAAATTTGCGAAAAAGCCCACCAAAAGCTTGCTCAAAGTTGATAATTTTTATAAATTTTGTATCTTTTCGTTATGCGTGTCTTTCATCCCTTCTCCCCATCTCATGCCCCCGAGACATCCGTTTTGGTGTCTCATCTGCAGGGCATGGTGGAGGAATTGCGAAGGACTCGCGAGTCATTCTTGGGACAGATGGACGCCCAGATCGCCCGGGCCAGTGGGTTGCTGAAGGTTCTTGATGCTGCCCCCCCTGCGGCGCAGGGCGCTCTCCCGCCGCTTCATCCGCCCAACCAGGAGATGCTGCAGCCCCCCCCGAAGCTCACCAGCGTCGTTTTGAGTTCGCAGGAGCAGGCCGGCATCGATCCGCACCTGGAGGAAGCCACGCTGGCCGAGCTTAACGCCGCGCTGTCACAGGCGTTCACGGAGATCGCCAACCGCGGCGGGCTGCTAGCCCGCTAGGAGAGCATCGGCTTGTCTTGTTGGGCTTCGGCGATCTTGGCCGCAGAGGTCCGAAATAACGCGGCGATGACAAACGTGACGACCGTGCCGAAAAGAATCCTCCAGGGGAACTCGATCACCGGCATCCATTCAGGCCGGGCAAGGCCAAATCCCGCCTGCTCACTGCCAATGCCAAGCGTTTTGGCCAAATCGACATCCAAACCGCTCAGGTAGCCGACCACGAGGAAGCCTGCGAGCATGGCGAGCGCGTTACCAGGATCATTCCCGCGATTTTTCGTGAACAGGCCCACCATGAACACACCCAGCAGTGAACCGTAGGTGTAGCCAAAAATGCCCAAAATGATGGGGATGATGCGTAGCGAGGGATTGTGCGCTTTCACCCAAGCGGTACCGAGGGCAACGGAAATGAGTAAAAAGGCAAAAAGCACCGTTCCGAACCGCAGCACGCGTATTTTACCCCGGTCGGTGGGAGGCTCGCCAAACCACCGGAAGTGGAAGTCCCGGACATAGCTGGTGGCCAGCGAGTTGAGTGCCGTGCTCAGAGATCCCATTGCGGTCGCCAGCACTCCGGCCACAACGAGCCCACGCAGCCCCATCGGCATGGACTTGAGAATGAAAAAAGGGAAGACCTGGCTGCTGTCCGGCGCGCCTTGGGCGTTCTTCGGCAGGGTAAACTCCGGGTGCTGCTGATAAAACACAAAGAGCAGGATGCCGATGCTCAGCACCATGAAATTCACCGGAATGTCCGCCACGCCCGAGAGGATGGTGGCGCGGGCGCTCTGGCTCTTGTCTTTGGCTGTCAGCATGCGCTGCACCATGTCCTGGTCCGTGCCATGGGTAGCCAGCGTTACAAAGGTCGACCCAAGAAAGGCGGCCCACAGGGTGTACTCGGTCTCCAGGATGCCTTTGACCCAGGCCCAAGCGCCCGCCTGCCCGCGGGCGGGTGATCCCCAGTCGATCACGGCGGGCTCCTGCATAGCACCGCGCAGCATCTCCCAACCTCCCGTTTGCGAGAGTAGATGCCAGAGGCTGAAACCGAGC
This sequence comes from Verrucomicrobiota bacterium, assembly GCA_046051905.1. Classification (GTDB taxonomy): domain Bacteria; phylum Verrucomicrobiota; class Verrucomicrobiia; order Verrucomicrobiales; family Verrucomicrobiaceae; genus Prosthecobacter. Next base: position 2,245 of record JBJONJ010000311.1, on the reverse strand, counting down.
GCCGAAAAGAGAATCACCACCTGGATCACATCCGTCCAGATCACGGCACGGATGCCCCCCACCGCGGTATAGAGCGAGGTCAGCACGGTGATGCCAACAAGCGCCACCGCATACAACCAAAATTCCTGCATCGGTGTCGTCGCCGGATTCACAAAAACCTTCCAACCCAGCACCAGCAGCACCGTGGGCACCCAAAGGCGCGATCCGCTCGCCAGCAGGCGCGTGACTAGAAACACCGCTGAGGAAATGCGCCGTGTCCTCGGCCCGAAACGAATTTCGAGGAACTCATACACGCTCACCACATTGTGGCGGTAGTAGGCCGGAATGAAGAACGCGCTGACCACGACACGTGCCAGCAGGTAGCCCGCCATGAGCTGGATGTAGGTGTAGTTTCGCAGCGCATAGCCCTCGCCGGGAGCACCAAAAAAAGTCCCCGCGCTGATTTCCGCCGCCAAGATGGAGGCCAGCACCGCCCACCAGGCAATCTGCCGGTCCCCGAGCGTGAAGCCCTCCACGCTGCCGCTCTTGCTGCGCTGGGACAGCCCGATGCCGAGAATGAGGCCGAAGTAGGCGATGAGAACGAGGGCGTCGATGAGAAACGGAGTCATGCGTTCAGCAGCCTATCCTGCGACACCGCTTCACGGCAACGTGGAAATCACATTCCTACCATGCAGCTGAATAAAATCGCCTGCGCTTCATCTGTGAGCCGTGCAAACTGGCGGGGTGAATTCTGAAACAACTCCGATGACGAACCACGACGCGCTGCGTCGGCTGCTGGGGTTTGCGCGGGGGCACTGGCGGATGGCGGCGGGGCAGATGGGGCTGGCGATGACGGGCACACTTCTCATTCTCGTATTTCCGGGGATGGTGCGGTGGTTCATGGATGACATCATCCCGGCGAAAAACATGGCCGGCATCTGGCAGGCGGGGCTGCTGGCGCTGGGGGCTTTCACGTTGCGAGAGGCGCTGGTTTATGTGCGCACACGGCTGAGCTGCGCCTTTGAGCAGGCGATGATCACGGATCTGCGGGGTCAACTGCACCGGAAGATGGCGCATCTGCCGCTGCGGTGGTTTGATCATCAGACGACGGGGGATGTGATGACGCGGCTGGCGGATGATGTGCCGGCGACGCAGCGGGTGATCCTGGAAGGCATTGAACAGGGGGCGACGGCGCTGCTGCAAATCATACTGACGGCGGGGGTGATGCTGGTGGTGGACACACGGCTGGCGCTGATCGTGATGGCGCCAACGCCGCTGATCGCGGCGGGGGGGTGGATCTACAGCCGCTGGGTATCGCCACGCAGCACGGCGGCACGGGAGGCGACGAGCCGGCTCAATGACACGCTGCATGATACGATCACGGGCATCCGTCAGGTGAAGAGCTTCACGGCGGAGGAGGCGCGGCAGGCACAGTTCACGGTGGCGAGCGAGGATCTGAAAAAGCGGCAGACGCATCTGATGGCGGCCTGGGCGTTTTATGCGCCGTCGATGACGCTGCTGGGCAATGCGGGCCTCATCCTGCTGCTGATGGCGGGGGCGGCGTGGTGCATCCGCGGGGAGATGTCGCCAGGGCAACTGATGCAGTTCATCCTGCTAGTGGGCTTTTTGTATGAGCCAATCGCTCGGCTGCATGGGGTGAACCAGACGCTCATGAATGGACTATCGGCGGCGAAGCGGGTCTTCGAGATCCTGGACGAGGAGGATGTGGAGGAACTGGAGGCAGGCCGGATGCTGGGTGCAGTGCGGGGAGAAGTGCAGTTCCGCGAGGTGAGCTTTGGCTACCGCGAGGACCGCGAGATCCTGCACGCGATCTCCTTCCACGCGCAGCCGCGGCAGACGGTGGCGTTTGTGGGAGCGACAGGCAGCGGGAAGAGCACGCTGTTCCAGCTTCTGACACGATTCTACGAGCCACAAAAGGGCGTCATCACACTCGATGGCATGCCGTTGAGCGAAGTCAGCAAGGCCTCGCTACGCCACGCGGTGGGTTATGTGACGCAGGAGGCGTTTTTGTTTGCCGGGACGGTTCGGGAGAATCTGCGCATCGGCCGCGAGGATGCCTCCGACGACGAAATGTGGCAGGCACTGCGTCTGGCCTGCGCGGAGGAGTTTGTGCGGGCGATGCCTGGCGGCCTCGACGCGGAGGTGGGCGAGCGGGGCGTGCTGCTGAGCGGCGGTGAAAGGCAGCGCCTGGCAATGGCGCGGGCGTTTTTGAAGGATGCGCCTGTTTTGCTGCTCGATGAGGCCA
>JBJONJ010000310.1:0-4950 GCA_046051905.1 Verrucomicrobiota bacterium | reverse complement strand
GTGATGTCCGCCTTGGAGGCACCGGCCTGCCAGGCGGCGAAAAGACTGCCGCCGAGGCAAGCCCAAGCAGTGAACAGAATGGTGAACCATGTGATGGGCATGGGGCGAGGATGTCGGTCTGATTCCATGCTGTCAATCGAGGCTTCCATGGCCCTGATTGACACGCGAAGGCCACCCGCTAGGATCGTCGTCATGATCTCACGCAAGGCCATTCAGCAATACTGCGATGCCATTGCCGCCGCTTTCAAGCCGCGGAAGATCATTCTTTTCGGCTCCTATGCCTACGGCAAGCCCACGGACGACTCGGACGTGGATGTGATGGTGGTGATGCCCAAAGGCCGCTACCGGCGTGATCTGGACTACCGAATTCGATCCAAGGTGCCGGCTGGTTTTCCTGTGGATGTGCTTGTCGAACCCGATCATCGCTTGCAGGCACGCATTGATGACAAGGAGTGCTTTATCCTCGAAATCATGAACCGTGGGAAGGTGATGTATGAAGGCCTCCACGCGTGAATGGATCAAAAAAGCGGAGTCGGACTGGCTGGTGGCCGTGTCCTTGACCCGGAGGCGGAAAATCCCGGTCCATGACCATGCGTGTTTTCATTTCCAGCAATCCGCCGAGAAATATCTCAAAGCCCGTCTTGAAGAAGCCAACCTCCATTTCCCCAAGACGCACGACCTGGAGGAGCTAGTGCGGCTTTGTCTGGGTATCGAACCCTTGTGGAGTTCGCTCTTATCAGCTGGCAAGAGGCTGACTAAGTTCGGTGTGCGGTTTCGCTACCCAGGTAGTGAAGCCACGGCGGCGGAGATGAAAACTTCCCATCAAGATGCCAAAGCCATTCGGGCGGAGGCGAGAGCTGCCTTGGGCCTGTAGTTTCCTTTGGCCCGTCAGCTTCATGCGAGCACTTCCTTCACCACATGGCCGTGGACATCCGTGAGGCGGAAATCACGGCCTGCATGGCGGAAGGTGAGCTTTTCATGATCGAGGCCGAGCTGGTGAAGGATGGTGGCATGCAGATCGTGCATGTGGACTTTGCCATCGACGGCGAAGTGGCCGAGGTCGTCGGTCTCGCCGAAGCTGAAGCCGGGTTTGAAGCCGCCACCGGCCATCCAGACGGTGAAGCCGTTCGGGTTGTGATCGCGGCCGGTGCCGTTTTTCTCGGCGTAAGGCGTGCGTCCAAACTCGCCGCCCCACCAGACCATGGTGTCTTCGAGCAGGCCGCGTTGTTTGAGATCATCGAGCAGGCCGGCGATGGGTTTATCGACGGCGGCGGCGTGGTCACCGTGCTTGGGCAGATTGCTGTGCTGGTCCCAGGCGGGGTTGTTGGAGTTGTCGCCGTAGTTCACCTGAATGTAGCGCACGCCACGCTCAGCGAGGCGGCGAGCCATGAGGCACTGGCGGCCAAAGTTATCCGTGGGTTTTTCGTCGATGCCGTAGAGTTTCTTGGTGGCTTCGGACTCATCGGAGAGGTCCATCACATCGGGGGCCTTGGCCTGCATGCGCCAGGCGAGCTCGTAGCTGCGGATGACGGCGTCGATCTCGGAATCGCCGGGCGTGGCCTGATGGGCGTTGAGAGATTGCAGGAGGCCGAACTGCTTCCGCTGCTGCTCGGGCGTCCAGATCGTGTTCGTGATGTTTTTGATCGAGGACTCCTTCGCGGGCTGTCCGCTGCGGCCGACGGGCGTGCCCTGATAGACGGCGGGGATGAAGGCATTGCCGTAGTTGCGCGGGCCGCCGTTGCCGAGGCTGGGGCTGATGGTGACAAAGCCGGGCAGGTTCTCGTTTTCCGTGCCCAGGCCATACATCACCCAGGCGCCCATGCTGGGGCGGATGAAGCTGGTGGTGCCGGTGTGCAAAAACAGCGTCGCGGGGCCATGCGCCACGCCCTCGGTGTGCATGCCATGCAGGAAGCAAAGGTCGTCGATGTGGCGGTTGACGTTCGGGAAGAGATTCGAGGCCCAGTGACCGCTCTCGCCATGCTGGGCGAAGTCCCACAGCGGCTTCATCACGCGTTGCGGTGCGCCTTTGCCCGTCTTGGCAATGGCACGGGCGTCCTGCACGTCGATGACCTTGCCGTCCTCTTTGAAGAGACGCGGTTTGTAGTCGTAGGAATCGACGTGGCTCACGCCACCCTGCATGAAGAGAAAGATGACGCGTTTCGCCCTCGGCTGATGATGCGGCTTTTTGCCCGCGAGCGGGTTGTTGGCCATCGCGGAAAGGGCGAGACTGCCGAAACCACAGGCGGTGGTCTGGAGAAACTGGCGTCGGGAGGGGAAAAGCATGGCGCTAGAACGCCGGCTGGAGGGGGAAGCTATCGCTCTGTCACAGCTCAAAGGCCACTTCGACAGGTAGCGGTGATCCGCGGTCCTCGCCGGGCTTCCATCGCCGTGCAAGCTCTCGGAGTATCCAGGCATCGTTTTCTGCTGACGAGCATGGTTTTTGTGCCGGCAGCTCCTCGCAAGGGGCAACTGGATCAAAATCAAGATCGAGGTAGTAGGGAGGCATCATGGGACGAGGGGAAGATACCTTTGGAGCAAGTGCTCGCACTCATATTTTGCAAAGAGCACCTCTAGATCGTGCTTCTGTAGCCTGCCCTTCGCCCTCTCCAACAACTCAGCGATGTCACGACCGTCTTTTGTTTCACGGTCTGGATTGCTACGGATGGCGTGTAGCTTTAGGGCGATGAGGCTCGGGATGCTGGGAACCCTGACAGTCTGGTCGCCAATGCTGAATAGAACGGTGTCCTGAGAGAGTTTCGCAAAGACCTCCGGACGCACATACATCACGTCCACATCATCCACGAGCATGCTGGCGTGTTTCCAACGAGAGAAAATCTGGTTTTCGACCTCTTGATGGTATCCCGCTTTTTTCAACGTCGATGCCATCGCGTCGATGTGTGTGTAGGCAATGAGGAAATCAACATCCTTGGTGAATCTAACAATGCCATGCGCCTCCAGCGAACGCCCGCCGATCAGAAAATAAGACAACTCTCCGCGATGCTCAGATCGGTTGAGTAGTTCAACAAGGGATTCCATGATATGCATGCTACTGGTTTCAGGGATCACTTCAACCGTCTGCTTCAACACAGCACTGGACAAGAAGCCCGCGCTTCGGTAAACGCCCCGTCCCATGTCTGTACGCGTTCGATTTGCTCCCTCGCCCACCGGTGACCTCCACGTCGGAGGTGCCCGCACGGCTTTGTTTAACTGGCTAATGGCCCGCAAGCTCGGCGGCACCTTCATCCTGCGGGTGGAGGACACCGATGGTGCCCGCAACACGGCGGAAGCTTCCGCCGGCATCCTCAAAGGCCTGCGCTGGCTCGGTCTCGACTGGAATGAAGGCCCTGAAGCAGGCGGTGACTACGGCCCCTACTACCAAAGCCAGCGCAAGGCCATCTACGACGCCTACTTTGCCAAGCTGGAAGCCGCAGGCCGCGTGTACACCGAGGACAACGGCGCGGTGCGTTTCAAATTCAGCCGCACGGCCATCACCGTGCATGACCTCGTCTGCGGTGATGTGACCTTTGCCCCCACTGAGGAGCCGGACATGACCATCCGCCGCCCCGATGGCAGCTACATCTTCCACTTTGTGAACGTGGTGGACGACATCGAGATGCGCATGACGCACGTCATTCGCGGCGAGGACCATCTCTCGAACACCTGGAAGCATGTGGACCTTTTCAATGCCTTCGGTGCCACGCCGCCGACGTATGCGCACATCCCTCTGATCCTGAATCCCGATGGCTCCAAGATGAGCAAGCGGGATGAGGGCAGCGCCATCGAGCACAGCTACATGAATGCCGGTTACCTGCCCGACGCGGTCTTCAACTACCTCTGCCTGCTCGGCTGGACGCCGAAGGCCGAGAGCGAAAAACTCTCCCGCCAGGAGCTGGTGGCCCTTTTTGATCCCGAGTCCATTCACAGCAGCAACGCGAAGTTCGATCTCAAAAAGAGCCTGTGGTTCAATGCGCAGTATCTGCGTGAGTTGAGCCCCGAGGAACTGCTCAAGCACGCGAGGCCATTTTTGGCCGCAAAGAATCTGTCGTGGTCCGATGACGCGATGGCTGCGGCGGCCGTTCACAGCGTGCGTGAGAAGGTCAGTTTGCTCGCTGAACTGCCGGAGTGGGTGCATTACTTCTTCGTCGAGTACTATGCTTTTGAAGCCGATGTGGTGACGAAGTTGAAAGCGAAGCCGGAGAATGCTTCGTTACTCAAAGCCGCCGCTGACAAGCTGGCTGCCGCCACCGAATGGAGCGAGCAGAGCGTGCATGACGCCGTCGAGGCCGCCGCCAAAGAACTCAGCGTGAAACCCGGCGCGATGATGCCGCTGCTGCGTTTTGCGCTCAGCGGGCAGTCTCGCGGCCCAGGCGTGACGACTATCGCTCATCTGATCGGTCGTGAGGCCACGCAGAAACGCATCGCGAGGACTTTGACCGAGGTTTTGTCGTGAAACTGCATCTCCCCAACCATCCCACCCAGCTCTATCTCATTCGTCACGGCGAGGTTGAGGAGCGTTATCACAAGGTCTTCGGCGGTTCCCGCATCGACATGGCTCTCTCACCGCTCGGCCTGCGCCAGGCGGAGGCCGCGGCGAAGTGGCTGCGCGATACGCCGCTGGATACGATCTACGCCAGCCCGATGCAGCGAGTGCGGCAAACGCTCGCTCCCACCGCGACCTCCCGCGAGATGGAGCCCGTGTTTCTCGATGGACTGCGCGAGGTCGATTTTGGCGACTGGACCGGCAACCGCTGGGATGAGGTGCAGAGCATTTTTGGCGTGAGCGCCTTTGACTGGCTCGAAATCATCGAAAACGACGGCATCCCGAATGGCGAGCCCGTTTCGCAGATCAAACAACGCGTGGGCGAATGCACCCAGCGCATCCTGGAGGCCCATCCGCATCAGCGTGTGGCCGTGTTTTGCCACGGTGGCATCATCCGCGTCATGCTGGCT
>JBJONJ010000309.1:0-8355 GCA_046051905.1 Verrucomicrobiota bacterium | reverse complement strand
ACCTTCAGTCCCGCGGTTTGCTTGAAGATACCCTCGTTGTGCTCGCCACCGAGTTTGGTCGCACGCCCGAGATCAATGCGAACGATGGCCGCGATCATCACGCGCCAGGCTTCAGTTGCGTGCTCGCCGGTGGCGGTGTTCGCGGTGGCCAGGTCTGGGGTGCGACGGATGAAGCCGGTCACAAGGTCGTCGAAGGCTCGGTCAGCGTGCCGGACTTCAACGCCACCATCGCCTACGCCCTCGGCCTGCCGATGGACACCGTTCTCTACAGCCCCTCGAAGCGTCCCTTCACCGTCGTGGACAAGGGCCAGCCCGTGACCCAAGTCTTCGGCTGATCTCCGTCACGGAAGATTCCCTCAGGCGGCAGGCTCGCAAGGGCCTGCCGCTTCTCTTTTGCCTTGCCAATCAAAGCGCCTCTCCCTAGCCTCGCGCCCTCTTATGACCGACACCGCTGGCAGCTCCATCAAAATCAAACTCTTCCTCATGATGATCCTCGAGATCGCCATCTGGGGAGCGTGGCAGATCAAGATCTTCTCCTACATGGGCATGCTGGGCTTCACGCCGGACCAGCAATGGCTCGTGGGCAGCTCCTTCGGCATCGCCTCCATTCTCGGCATCTTCTTCAGCAACCAGTTCGCCGACCGCCATTTCTCCGCGGAACGCTTTCTGGCCTTCTCGCATGTCGTGGGAGGCATCGCCCTCATCGCCACGGCCTTCCAGACGTCTTTCTGGCCGTTCTTCGGCTGCTTCGTCACCTACTGCCTGCTCTATGTGCCCACCATCTCCGTGACCAACTCGCTGGCCTTCGCCAATCTGAAGGACCCGGCGAAGGATTTCGGCTTTGTGCGCATGGGCGGCACCATCGGCTGGATCATCGTCAGCTGGCCCTTCATCTTTCTGCTCAGCGAAAAGGCCGGTGCATCGGAGACCAAGTGGGTTTTCATCGTCGCTGGCATCATCTCCTTCATTTTGGCCGCCTTCAGCCTCACTCTTCCACACACTCCCCCGCGCAAGGACGTTGACGGCATGGACAAGGCCGCCTGGCTCAAGGCCCTGAAACTCCTCGGCAATCCCTTCGTGCTCGTGCTGTTCCTGGTGACCTTCATCGACTCCACCATCCACAACGGCTACTTCGTGGTGATCGACGGCTTCCTGCAAAAAGTCGGCATCTCCGCAAACATGAGCATGGTCGTCAGCAGCATCGGCCAGGTGGCGGAAATCGTCACCATGCTCATCCTCGGCACGGTCCTCAAAAAGCTCGGCTGGAAGACCACTCTCATCCTCGGCATCGTCGGCCATGCGGCGCGTTTCGGCATCTTCGCCTTCTTCGGCACGCCAGACAGCCAGTGGCTGATCATCGCCGTGCAAGTCCTTCACGGCATTTGCTACGCCTTCTTCTTCGTCACCGTTTACATCTTCGTGGACGCGGTCTTCCCGAAGGATGTGCGCACCAGCGCCCAGGGCCTCTTCAACCTGCTCATCCTCGGTGTCGGCATGGTCGTGGCCAGCAAGCTCTTTCCGCAGCTCGTCGCCCGCTACACCACGAATGGCGAGGTGGACTACAAACAGCTCTTCCTGGTGCCCACCGGCATGGCGCTGGCTGGCATCGTGCTTCTGGCCCTGTTCTTCCGCCCGCCCACCCATGGGCCGGAGGGCGAGGTGAAGCATTAACCGGCCGCGCCCGCTGCTCAGGCTTGCATGGGCCGCTGGTCTTCGTAAAGGCTGCGCCTTCCCCATGACGCCCCAAGAAGTCGCCGTCCTCGATTACGGCTCCCAGTATTCCCAGCTCATTGTCCGCCGCGTGCGCGAGCTCGGCTTTGTCTCGCACCTGTATCCGCCGGCCGAGCTGGCGAATTTGCAATCCCCCGGTGCCATCATCCTTTCCGGTGGCCCACGCAGCACCTCGGAGAAAGACGCGCCCGATGTCGATTTCGAGAAGCTAATGTCCTTTGGTGTCCCCGTGCTCGGCGTGTGCTACGGCATGCAGCTCCTCAACATCAAGCATGGCGGCACCGTGAAGCCCGGCGTCACCCGCGAGTATGGCCCGGCAAAGCTCGTCGTGACGGATCACGAGGACCTCTTCAGCGGCATCTCGCACGAATCCCAAGTCTGGATGAGCCACAGCGACACCTGCGCGAACCTCGGAAGCACCACCAAAATCATCGCCACGAATGAGGACGCCGTTCCGGTGGCGCTGAAGTGGTCTGACCGCTGCTGGGGCATTCAGTTCCACCCGGAGGTCACGCACTCGCACGAGGGCACGGCCATCCTGAAAAACTTCCTCACCAAGAGCGGCGCGAAACTTGCCGCCTTCGACATCGAAGCCTTCAAGGCGCAGATGCTCGACCGCATCAAAGCCGAGGTCGGCAACCGCGAGGTCATCTGCGGTGTCTCCGGCGGCGTGGACAGCACCGTGCTCGCCGTTTTGCTCGCCAAGGCCGGCGTGAAGGTGCGCTGCATCTTCATCGACACCGGCATGATGCGCCTGAACGAGGCCGCGGAGGTCAAAGCGCTCTTTGATGAAGTCGGCGTGCCCATCGAGCAGATCGACGCCAGCGCCATCTTCCTCGGTGCGCTCAAAGGCATCACCGATCCCGAGCAAAAGCGCCGCATCATCGGCACGCTCTTCGTCGAGGAGTTCTGGAAAGTGGCCGACAACGTCGAATTGCTCGCGCAGGGCACTTTGTATCCCGACGTGATCGAGAGCGCCACCAGCGGCAGCATTGCCAGCAAGATCAAAACGCATCACAACCGCGTCGATCGCATCATGGAGCTCAAGGAGGAGGGCAAGGTTCTCGAACCGCTCGCCGAGCTCTTCAAAGACGAGGTCCGGGCCCTCGGTGCCAGCCTCGGCATCCCGCACCGCGCCCTGTGGCGGCACCCCTTCCCCGGCCCCGGCCTCGCCGTTCGTATTCCCGGCGAAATCACCGCCGAGCGCGTCGCCATCACGCAGCAGGCTGATGCCATCTTCATCGCCGAACTCCGCCGAAGCGGCTGGTATGAGCAGACCTGGCAAGCCTACGCCGCGCTGCTTCCGGTGAAAACCGTGGGCGTCAAAGGCGACGAACGCAGCTACGAGCAGGCCATCAGCCTCCGCGCTGTCATTTCCGAGGATGCCATGACCGCTGAATGGGTCCGCCTGCCCTATGAAGTGCTAGCCAACACCTCCAACCAGATCCTCAACCGCGTCAAAGGCGTGAACCGCGTGCTCTACGACATCAGCACGAAACCGCCGGCGAGCATCGAGTGGGAGTGATCCACTCCCTTTTCCCCCGGCCATGCGCCAGGCCCTCCAGCTCCTCGTCACTGCTCTGCTCGCCACCACGGCCTTACAGGCAGAGAACATGAGCTTCATGCAAAACGAGCGCCTCAAGCTCGGCGTGGACCTCGATCTCGGCGGAGCGATCACCTTCCTCGCCTCGGTGAAGGACGGTGCGAATGTGATCAACAACTTTGACCTCGGACGCCAGGTGCAGCTTTCGTTTTATGGCGGCCCGGTGCCCTTCGAGGCAAAGGGCCAGAAACCCGCCGCGCACCGGCATCACATTCGCTGGAATCCCATCCAGACCGGCGATAACTTCAAAAACGCCTCCAAAGCGCTCTCGCATGAAAATGATCGCCGCGAGATCCATCTCAACTGCCGGCCGGAAACGGGGTCAGGGTGGAATGGCACTGAATTAAGCACATTTTAGGATGCGTTAGCGAGGTTGTCTTCAAGGCTGTAGAGGTGCCGTGGTTTGGTCATGAAAGTGTATTTGTTTTGCCGGTCTTTGCACACACGCGGCTCGCTGCGTCCAGGACGTGGCGGCACCTCGTCGTTGGCGCTGCTTTGCAGCAGCGAGTCACATCTTTGTCTGGCCTGTCTGCCGCTCGGGGCGCTCCAGATGACCCACAGCCATTGATCCAGGCGGGTCATCGAGCCTTTGAAGGACAGATTTCCTTTTGCCCCAAGTTCACGCATGGGCTCGGCACAGGCGATGAGATGGCGCACCAGATTGTAGGAGATCATGTGCATGAGCAGCTCGCGCACGACCATGTGTGGACTCTTGCAGCGAAACGCGTGCATGTGCAGGCTCGTTTTGATGTCATCGAAGTAGAGCTCCACCTGCCAGCGCTGCTGATACCATGCGGCGATCTGCGCGGCGCTGTAGGCGTGTGTGTCAAGCAACGTGGTGACGATCTGCAACTCCTGCGTGCGGAAGCCCGGGCTGGCGGTGCGCACCTTGACCAGCCGCAAATCTAGCGTGGTCGGCAGCGCGTCATGCAAGGCTTTATGCATGGCGCGGTAGCGGCCTTGCGGTGCCTTCAGCGGCCGGTTCCAGGTGACATGCCAGTCGTTGTCGCCGACGCGCTTGCCTTTCTCTACCTGAGGATCGCGCCCCTGATGCAGGCGCATGACCGCATCCACTCCTCGCGCCTTGCATGCGGCAATGAACGCGTAGGAGCCGAAGGCGCGATCGGCGATAAGGATGTCGCAGCATGCGCCAGGCCAGCAGTGCATCATGTGCCCGCCCCTTGCTTTTGACCGTGCCGATCCAGGTGCCGCTGCTTAGATCAAACAGGCCGAGCACCGGCATCAGAGGGAAGCCGCAGCCGGGCTTTTGTTGCGGAGCCTGCATGTAAAGGGCGGCATTCGCCTTGCTGTCAGGCATGCGAATGGAGGTGCCATCCATCACCAGCACGCGACGTCCTTCGCGTGGCAGCGCTCCGAGCTTCTGAGTGATGTGCGAATGGAGCCGCAAGAGCAGCTTCATGGGCAATCGTGCGCGCGCCGTGCAGTAAGCGCCCGTGTCCTCGTCAGGAAGCTCCAACCCGAGCGCGGAGCACAACGTCTGCACGCGGGTGAGGGCACGACGGCAGCTTCCATCTGCATCCAGCGTTTGAGAGAGAAAAGCCCAGAAGGTCACCAGCGGCGTGTAGATCCGGTGGCGGCTGTTGGCACCTTCGGCGGCTTTGTAGCAGGAGAGCCAAGGCGGCAGCACTTCGGCAAAGAGTGTGTGCAACTGCGTCAGGCAGAGCTGGTCGGCCTCCAGTGTCTTACGCTCCAGAAGACGTGCTTTGCCAACTGGCGGACGCCCGAAAAGATGCCGGTGAAAAGCGGGGAAGAACTTCGTGTGCGCAGCCGTTGATCCTCAACGAAACGACACACGAAAACCATGCTCGTTTTCGTCCCAAACATGCCTTAATTCAGTGCCATTCCAGCCTGCCCCCGTTTCTGTGACCCCGTTTTCCCGCGAGCTGCCAACAGCCGCTACCAAGTGGCAGCCTTCGATGACGTGAAGCTTCCCGGAGTTGCCTCCGTGCGATTTGGCGTCAAAATCGACGGCCATGCTTCGTGCCGCCAGCCTTGCCCTGATGCTCACCTGCGCCTCCACGCAGGCACTGACCATCGTGGGCTATGACGCGGGCACGAACAACCGCTTCGCCAGCGGCTACCCCACAGCTCCGGTGCCGAACAGCAGCCCCTCCTTCATCGGCGCGGGCATGGACTGGTCCGGCGTGGGCTGGGACGCGGGACTGAGCACCCGCAGCGTGGCGATGATCAGTGATCAATCCTTCGTCTTCGCCAGCCACTACACACCGGGCAGCACCATCCAGTTTCTCAGCCCCACGCTGCTCGCCGCGAATCCGGGCAATCCCGCCGCCGCAGTGGTTTCCTACACGGTGCAAAGCACCACGCGGCTCGTCTCGCCGATCAGTGGCATGCCGGGGGACTTCAGCATTGGCAGGCTCACCACACCGCTGAACGCCGGCCACGGCATCGCCGCCTACCCGGTGCTCGCGTTTGACTCTCTCACGGACTACGTCGGCCTCCAGGTGCTGATGTACGGTCACAACGACACGACGACGAACAGCACCATCATCGGCACGAACACGATCTCCGCCTTCTACCATTACGATCTGCACGGCGGTGATGGCATTAACGATACCTTCGCCGCCGGTTACACCTTCGAGCCAGCTTCACCGGGTGATGCCCAATTCGAGGGCGGCGATTCTGGCAGTCCGACGTTCGCGTTTTACCAGGGCCGCCTCGCCCTCGTCGGCACCCACAGCGCCATCGCCACCATCAGCGGCACGCAGTGGAGCTTCGACAACTTCATCCCCGTCTATCTCGACCAGCTCCAGGCCCTCAACGTGGCCTTCACCACCGTCCCGGAGCCGTCGCGCATGCTGTTGATGATTGCCGGGCTGTTTGCGTTGTTGAGGAGAAGAACCCGTCGGTGAGTTGCTGACGCCAAGCCAGCAACCTTCAGCACCGCGCCGCTTTCAAAATGCCGGCCGCCTTGTGCAGGCTCTCCTCATGCTCCAGTTCGGGCACGGAATCGGCGACAATGCCGCAGCCGGTGTGGAAGTGGATTTCGCGGCCTTTTTGCACGGCGGTGCGGATGGCGATGTTCCACTGGCTGCGTCCGTCAAAGCCAAACCAGCCGATGGCGCCCGTGTAGATGCCACGCGGATGCTTTTCGAGCTCGGCGATGATCTCGCTGGCGCGTTTTTTCGGCGCACCGGTGATGCTGCCGCCGGGGAAGCAGGCCCGGAAGGCTCCGGCGTGGTCGATGTGCTCCCGCAGACGGCCGGTGACGGTCGAGACGAGGTGAAAAACCTGTGCAAAGCTCTCCACCCGCCACAGCTCCGGCACCTGCACACTGCCAAAGTCACACACCTGGCCGAGGTCGTTGCGCTCGAGGTCGGTGATCATGAGCAGCTCGGCCTTTTCCTTCTCGGAGGCCCGCAGTTCGTTTTGCGCGGCCACATCCCGCTGCACGTCGTTGAGGTAACGGGGGCGCGTGCCCTTGATCGGCCTCGTGGAAATCTGGCGGCCGTCGATCTTTAAAAACGTCTCCATCGAAGCGGAAAGCACCGCCGTCCCGTCGAGCTGCAAAAAAGCAGCATGAGGCGCGGGTGAGACCTCCCGGAGTCGCAGATACAAGGCAAGCGCGTCCGCCTGCTCCGGCCATTCGGCGGTCCACGGGTAGGACAGGTTCACCTGGTAGATGTCGCCCGCGGCGATGTAGTCCTGCGCCTTTCGCACCATGCTGGTGAACTCGTCCTTCGTCACTTGCGGACGGAAATCGAGCTGCGGAGGCTCGGGGCATTTCAAACCTGACGGATCGAATTTGAAATCGCCAAAGACCGACCAGCGCCCGCTGTCATGCTCGTAAAGCATGCCGTGGGGATAAACGCCGAGCACGAACTGCCCGTCGTAGCCCACCCAGCCGTAGAGGCCGCCGCGCGTGGCACGCGGCAGGCTCAGCGCTGCACGGACCTGCTTCCAGTCACGCTCGATGTGGCCGCGCAGCACCTCCACAGGTTCCGCGGTGAGCACGCTCAGAGCTCCCGGCTGGGGCAGGGACGAGTCCATCCAGATAAAACCTTCCCGCTGGCTCAACGCCACAGCCACCTCGGCGGGCGTGAGACTGGCAGGCAGGGCGGAGGACATCATGGAGGGGATAGAAGCACGGAATCGCGATCAGAGAAATCGGTCGATTCAGCGCACGCTCACGACCCCTCGCCAGCCTTGGGCTCGCGGACGACGCGGTCCACGCTGTGCTTGGTGATGATGTTCCCCTGCGAGTCGCGGTTTTTGATGGCAATGGAGTTGAAGGGGAATTTGATCTGAAGATTCCGCAGGTAGAGCGCGGGCTTCAGATGCACCACGGCGTTGAAGGCATTGCTCTCCTCCTCGGTCTCGTGGCGGATGAAATAGAGCACGGTGGAGCCGGGTGTGCCTTTGGTGAGGACGTATTCCTTGTCGCGGGTGATGCCGCCGATGCGGAAACGCTTGGCCATCACATTGCCCTGGCGTCCATCGCGATAGACGAGGCTGTACACGGCCTGATCGTCCTTCTTGAAGAGGTTCACATAGTGCGGGTTCTTGCCGACGAAGAACTTCTCGCCCGCCTTGGTGACGGTCATGGTCCCTTCCTTGGTGAAGAAGATCACGTCATCGAGCGGCGAGCATTTGCAGATCGGCTCGCCCTCGCGCTTCAAGCTGGTGCCGGCAAAGCCGTCCTTGGCGTTGAGGTAGAGCGTCTCGTTCTGCATGATGACCTCGGCGGCGGCCACACGCTGGAGCTGGCCGGCGATGACGGTCTTGCGCTCGCGGCCCTTGCCATAGGTGTCACGCAGGCGCTCAAAGTTCTTGATGGTGTACTTGGTGAGCTGCTTGAGGTTCTTCTGCACCCCCTCGATGTCGCTTTCGAGCTTCTTGATCTGCTCGTCAGCCTCGAAGCTGTTGTACTTGGAGATGCGCTTGATCTTGATCTCCGTGAGGCGGGCCACGTCGTCGTCGGTGACGTCGCGCTTGAGGCCGCCGAGGAAGGGTTTGAGGCCTTTCCAGATGGCGGCCATGAC
>JBJONJ010000308.1:0-12005 GCA_046051905.1 Verrucomicrobiota bacterium | reverse complement strand
AGCAGCGAGCCCACCGCATCACCATCCGGCCGCACATGGGCGGTGACGGCGATGCGTGATGCGACGCGGATGGCGGCGGCGATTTCCGTGAGCGGAACGGTCATGGGGCGGATTGGAGGGGCGGTCATTTAGGCGGTTTGGGACGCTTGTCGATGAATTCTATGACCGGGCGGCTTGTGAACACACGGCGCTTTTGATAGCCTGTGGTCTCATGCGCCTGCTTTTGTGCCTTCTTTTTTCCTCCAGCGCCGTCTTTTCCCAATCGCCGGGCGTTCCGGTGTATCCAGAAGGACGCGGCAGCGGCGCCCAGGCCGCGCTTTTGAAGAAGGCGCATCAGCTGCGTGAGGCAGGCAAGCTGCTGCCAATGACGAAAGCCGCGGAACAGCTCAACCGCATGTCGTGTGATTTGACGTTGCCGGCGGCGGACACAAAGGCGCTGAGCGGCCGCGAACGCTGGCAGCGGGCAAGGCAGGCGCACATCCGCGTGGGGCATCTGTATCGGTGCATGGAGTGCGAGAAATGGCATCTCGATCTCTCCGGCGGCTATGCCATCACCGCGGACGGCGCGGTGGCAACCTGCGGCCATGTGCTGCCAGCACCGCCCAAGATGCGCGAAGGATTCCTCATCGCGGCCACCGATGACGACGAGGTGCTGCCAGTCGTCGAGGTGCTTGCGGTCAGCAGCGGCACCGATTGCGCCATCGTGAGGGTGCTATCTGACAAGCCGCTCACTCCCCTGCCCCTCGGCCAAGATGTGACGCCGGGTGATTCGCTCTGGTGCTTCAGCGATCCCTCCGGCAAACGCGGCTACTACAGCGAGGGCATTGTGAGCCGTTTCGTGCAGCGTCCCTTCCTGCGCAAAAAGGAGATGGAAAGCCTGCCCAAGGGCACCGAACTGCCACGCCCCGTGTGGCTGGAAACAACGCTGGACTGGGCCCCGGGCTCCAGCGGCTCGGCGGTAATCGACGCGGCTGGAAACTGTGTCGGCCATGTGTCCGAGATCCAGCCGGTGCTGGAGGATCCCCCGCCGAAAGCCGGCCAAAAACGATCCACGACCTTTACGCCGGGCACCTACATCGTTTTTCACCAGGCGATCACCGCGGGTGAGTTGATGAAGCTGGCAAGGAGGAGGCCTTGATCAGGCTGTCTTGCGCTGCTTCGCAGCCTTGGCGGCATCTTTGAGCTTCTTCGCCTTGGCCTTGGCTTCGATCTTTTGCAGGATGCGCAGCAGTTTCGGCCACTGCTTCTCCTCGACGATGTAGCCGATGCAGCGCTTCGAGCCGCAGCGGCAAGGGTGATCGTCCCACGTGTCCGCGTCGAAGCCGTAGTTATAGGTGAGTTCCTCCCCGGCCTTGATGTCACGGAGGGAGTAGATCCAAATGCGGCCGCGAATGATGTAGGCCTCGCAGTTCGGATCACACGAGTGATTGATGTAGCGGGCCGGATTGCGTCCTTTGCCGCCGTCGATGTCGTAGCGTTTGTTGAGGGTGAAGACGTAAACCGCCGCGCAGCCGGTCTTCTTGGATTTCTCCATCAACGCATCCCCACGACGACGAGACTCAGCCTTGGTGATTTTTTCCCCCACATACTCGATGATGGGCGAGTCGTTCGGAATGTCGGCTTTGGCAAAGATGCCGCGGTTGTGGATGGAGGAACGCTTGACTTTCCAGAGACGATTCGAGGGGGCTTGGGGCATGATTATGGGGGCGCATGAAGTGTGCCGGAGCACGGCAAAGTCAAGCTAACGGTCTATCAAGCCACGGGCACAGCCTCATTCTCGCCGCCAAACTGCAAACTGTGCAGGCGGCGATAGAGATCGCAGGTCCGTAGCAGCTCCTCATTTGAGCCAATGGCCTCAACGCGGCCATCCTGCATAACGATAATCTTGTGCGCAGCGAGCACGGTGGAGAGACGATGAGCGATGGCGATCACCGTCCTGCCTTCCGCCAGATCGTGAAGGGATTCTTGGATGAACCGTTCGCTCTCGGTATCAAGCGCCGAGGTGGCTTCATCGAGCAGCAGAATGGGGGCGTTCTTAAGGATGGTGCGGGCAATGGAGATGCGCTGCTTCTGCCCCCCTGAGACCTTTGCCCCCCCGTCTCCCACAATGGACTGGTAGCCTTCCTGAAACTCGCTGACAAAGGAGTCCACATGCGCTTTGCGGGCAGCCTCGCGGATCTCGGCGTCCGTGGCATCGAGACGGCCGTAGCGAATGTTTTCCCAGATGGTGTCATGGAAGAGAAACACCTCCTGGCTGACGATGCCGATGTTTTGGCGGAGGGACTGCTGCGTGATGTCCCGCAGATCATGTCCATCCATGGTGATGGAGCCGGAATCGACATCGTAATAGCGCATCAGCAGGGAGAAAATGGTGCTCTTCCCTGAGCCACTGGGACCCACGAGGGCATAAAATTTGCCCGGTTCAAAGTCACACGAGACACCAGTGAGAGCAGGCTTGTCCAGCTTCGCGCCATCAGCCCCCGAGTAGGTGAAACTCACATTTCTCAGCGAGACCGCACCTTTGGATCTCGATATATCCCCAGCATCAGGCCGGTCCTGCACATCCGGCAGCGTGTCGAGCAGCTCAAACACGACCTTCGAAGCGGCCAGAGTGCGCTGCGTGGTGAGTCCGATGCGGCTGAGTTCCTTGATAGGCGGATACATCCCGATGAGGGCCACGACGAGGAACATGAAATCCGCAGCGGACTTGTCCTGATACCACCAATAAATGAGCCCGGCCGCAATACCGAGGGACGCCACAGACTCGACGATGGCACCACTTAAGTCCGCCAGCTTGTTAAACTTCACCGCATCCACTGAGCTGGCACGGTTCCCCTTTTCAAAACGGCGAAGTTCGTATTCCTCACGTGAATTGCCCTTCACCAGCCGGATACCTCCGAAGGCCTCGTGCATACTCACAAGCATATCCGAGGAGGCCGTCATCTCCAGCACGCCGCTGCGTTTGACGGCCTTCGAGATCATCCGCACGGGAATGATGCACAAAGGAAAGACGAAAAGAGAAACGAAAGAAAAGAGCGGATCAATAGCAAAGATGACCGAAAGCGTGGAAAGGATCATCGCCGGATGCCGCGTCAGCGCCTGCACGAGGACGAGAGCATTTGACTGAAGGGCGGCGGACTGATTGGAGACGATCTGAATGAGCTCACCAGCCCTAGATTTGTTGAAGAAGGCCATCGACTGGCGCAAGACTGCCGCATAGAGATCATTACGAATGCGGAAGAGAATGTGACTGGAAGCATGGATGTAGGATCTGGTAGCTAGATAGCCCAGAAACCCACGGCAGAAGATCATGCAGGGAATGAGCAGACTGGCCATGACGACGGCGAAAACGGAAGCCCGCTCACCATCGGCCGGAAGATCGAGGAAGTCCCGCACGGTAACCATGCCCACGAAGGGAATGGGGACAGGCTTGTCCAACACGGGTGATTCACCCTTCAATACAATGGAGAAAATCACATTGAACGAGAAGAGCATGATGGCATTGAACATGCCCGAGCCGATACTCAATGCCACCCCGGTGCCAAAACGCCTCCACTGGGGGCGGGCATAAGCCAAGAGTTTTTTGAGAGAGCCGAGATCGGCAGGGGCTTGGCTTTTCAGGAGCCTGCCCAGGAGTTTGCGAAACAGGGAGTTCAAAACGTGGCGGGAGAGACGAAGTTGGAGGTCGTAAACGCGGGCAGTGATACTGTCCACCCGAAAGCCGAGGGCGGCAGGGATCTGGAGGCACCATGTTCTTGCAAAAAAGATGAAGCTACGGCATGAGAATCGATCCATGAACTACGACCGAGCAAGCGCCTGTGCCACAGGTGAATGGATGACTGAACCCTATATGCGTGCATTTTCTAAATGAGTCTCGTTACCCGAACATCCCCACCTTCATGCGCGGTGGTCGTCTCTTCCTGCGATGCCTACAGTGACTTGTGGCCTTACTTTTTCCATTTTTACTTCAAGTACCGTCCGGCGGCTCCGCAACCTGTCTATCTCATCGCCAACGAGCGCCGCTTTGCCGATCCACGTGTGAAAACGATCAATGTGGGACCAGATCAGCAGTGGGGTAGCAATACACGCGCCGCCATCGAGCAGGTGGAAGCTGATGTCGTGCTGCTGCTGCTCGATGACTTTTTCTTCGACGCTCCTTTTCCCGAGGACATCTTTCCTCGAACACTCGAGCAGTTCACTGCGGCACAGGGGCGCATGCTCGAGATGCGTGTGCATTCTGATGTAGGTGAGAAGGTCGAAGGCACCGACTTCCGACGGGCCGACCCTCAAAACCTCTATGCAGGCATCAACTCCAATTTGTGGCAACGCGATTTGCTACTCGAGATTGCCCAGCCCGGGCTGAACATCTGGAAATGCGAGAGCCTCGTGCGCAAGAAATTGCGGGAAGGCGAGCGAAACTTCCTCTTCATGGGCCTTCAAGCCCCGAAGCAGATTTCCTTTGTAGAGGGTGTCAGAGGCCGCTTCTGGAAGCCCGAGGGGCTAGCTTACATGCGCAAGAACGGCATTGAGCCAGACTTGCGCAGGCGCCCTTGCCCGCCGCAAGGTGAAGGTTTCATGGCGAAACTGGTGCGCAGTTGGTACAAGCGCCGGATGCAATTCAGGCAGACCCTTGATGCGAAAAGACCTCCAGGGGGAGTCGTGTATCCGTATCCTCATTCCAAACACGCGGAATGAAACGTATGTCCGCTATGCGGACCGTCGAGCGAGCGGTCCACGACGCCTTCGGCTGGTTACGATCAGCACCACAGATCCTGCGAGATCCAGACGAGACCGGGTGGCGCAAAACGAAGCTACTTGATGCAGGCGAGGCTGTGGTGGTCCTCGATGATGAGAATGAGTTTCATGGTATTGAGCTAAAGCCTTCGGTCACACGTTGGACGGATGTCTTCCGCCATGTGTTGCCGGGAGCGCACGTTGTCGGCGATCAAGGACACATTTTTTCGCACCCGCAGGATTCATTCGTGTCCTTGTGCCCGAGCCTGCTGCGGCTCGACGTGCGAAAAATCCGCCGCCCGATACCCTTGCTAGCCCGCAAGGTCTCACTGGCTGCTTTTCACCTCACGGGTCGTGACCACGAAAATCACGGGCACTTCCTCATGCAGCATCTGCCACGCTTCATGGCGGCCATGAGGACCCTAAACGAAGAGGGCGCCCGCCCGATCTTCCTGCTCGCCTGCGGGCATGAACGATGGCAGGGCAACTATCTCAAGGCCCTGCTCGGCACGGCGCAGAACATCGTTTCCTGCTATGGCGGGACACTCGATGTCAAAGAACTGCACTATGTGCCGATGATGTGGGACAACGGCCCGCTGGGACCGCCATTTTTATACCAACAGATGCAGGCATGTTTCCGTCGGTTTGCGGGAGTTGACGACGCAGCTCAGCCATCAGGCAGGCCCATTTTTGTGACCCGCGAGGATGCTCCAACTCGTCGTTTGAGCAACGAGCCGGAGATCCTCGATATCTGCCGCCGCCACTTGGGCGAAGTAGACTTGATTAGCCTTCGCAATGTCCCCTTCGAAGAGCAAATCCGGCGCTTTGCAGCCGCACCGATCGTCATTGGTGCCCAGGGCCAAGGGCTGACGAATATTATCTTTTCTCGTCAGGCACGCCTACTGATCCTGGAAGCGGGCGATGATCCGCGCAGCACGGGCTGGGCGGCTGCTTACCGAGACTTTGCCTGCATGACGGGAAATTCCGCCCTTCGGCTTTTTTCAGGCGGCCCTTGGCCTGATGACGGCGATTGGACTTTCCCAGCTGATGCGTTTAACGCTCAGCTCCAGCGCGTCATATCGCTCGGATTGCATCGTCACCGACCGGTGGTTCTAAAATAGAACGCGTTCGCGTAGATCATGACACCCTGCTCGTTGCGGCGGAATTCCTGCATAAAGCCGAGTTTGAAGCCGGCCTGCTCGAGAAAGGCATGTGTGTCGCAAAACACCGCACCGCCCTCGTAGAGCGAGCAGAAGTTCACCTCGATGTAGATCGATTGGATGCGCTGAAGTAGATCCCCACAGCCCCGCAGCACTTTCAGTTCCGCGCCCTGCACATCGATCTTTGCGATGTCGAAACGCTCGACGGCACTCAGGCCTGGCAGCTCGTCCAGACGACGGGTCTCGATCTGCGTCTGCTTCACCGCGTGAAACGGCCGGTGAAGTAAATCTCCGGCCACGCCCGCCGGAGGGAGCAGCGAGCTGGAGTCCGCGTGATTCAGCACCTGCAGCGTGCTGCTGCCAGACTGGTCCGAAAGAGCGTAGGGCATCACCTCACAACGCAGCTCGGCCTGATAGTGCTGTTGCAGAAAGGCCACCGATTCGGCAAAAGGTTCGAACAAGAAGACTTTGTCCACCTCATGATGGCGAAGCATGCGGTCGGTGAATTCACCGTGGTAGGCACCGATGTCCAAAATAGTGCGAAACGGCCCCGGCGGGAACTGGCGGAAGAACCGGAAGTCCCGCCGGCTCTCCTTGTTCAGGCACAGCAGCGCTTTGCGGAGTGACGAGGCATGGATTTGGGGTTTCATGAGCGTGCGAAGGCGGCCTGTCGGAGGAGTTCGGCCCAACGTCGTGCGGCAGCCTCGGAGGTAAACCGGGATTCAAATCTTTCGCGGCTGGAGCGTCCCATCTCAAGCCGTCGTTCCCGATCGCGGGCCAGTGCAAGTAGATGCCGCGTCCACTCGTTCAAATCCGCCGCGTAAAGCCCGCCTTCATCCTGCCCGAGCATTTCCACCGTGCCGGAAAGGGCAGACGCCACGCAGGGAATACCCGCCGCCATATATTGCAGCGCTTTGATGGGAGATTTGCCGTGGTTGAAGGGAGTATCAGGCAGCGGCAGCAAACCGATGGAGAAAGAATGCAGCACCTCAATTTGCCGCGCGGGATCAAATGGCACAAAATCAATCTCCACATCCAGTTCAGGCCGCACGCCACTAAAAATGCGAATGACCACCTCCGGCATCGCCTGCTTCACGTCACGCAGCGCCGCCTCGATGCTGCGAAGCTGGAAGTGATTCCCCGGCGCACCCGCCCAGCCGAGCACCACCGGACCTTCCACCGGCCGCGCCGCGTTCCAGTCTGCCGCCGGCAAGGTCATCGGCAACACTTCGACACGCGCGACATCCCGCCGAAGACGCTTCGCAAGATATTCGTTCGCCGGCACCGCCAGTTTCGAGAGCCGCAAACAGGCCGCCAAGCGATGGTTCGTGCGCCAGCGTGTAAAGAAGTGATGCGGCTTTTCGAGCGGATGCCAAGTCGCATCGTCAATGTCAAAGATGATGGGAAGGCCGCTCTGGGCGAGACGACGGCGCTTTGAACCCGAGTACAGCCGTTTTTGTAGAATGATGCCGTCATAGCCCGCAAAGCTGGAAATGGCGTCGATTTCGCCCGCAGGCCTGCATTCGAGTTGGATGCCCATTTCACGCCAAAGAGGCACGAACTGCTGCACGCGGTAGAGCGTGCTTGCACCGCCAAAAGTCAGCGCAAGCCATTTCATGCGGCCGCCCCCTCTTTCGCGAGCATGCGGTCACAGGCGGCGAGCACGTCCGCGACCTGGATGTCCAGCATACTGCGTTTGGTTGCGTCATAAAGGAACTCCGGGAAGCGGTGGTGCAAGGGAGTGCCAGGACTGACGATTTCGTATTCGGTGCGCCAAGGATGCCAGTGATGATCGATGGATGGCCCAAACAAAGCCACTACCGGGCACTCACACGCAGCGGCGAGGTGCATAGCGGCGGTGTCGATGCCGACAAAGAGCCGCGCCGCTCGCAAGTAGGCAGCGAGCTCGGCCCAGCTTAGCTTTCCGCCAGTAAATTGTGCTCGGGAACCGATCTTTGCGCAAAGCTCCCTTGCGAAGCTGATTTCATCTTCGTCAGGGCCACAGGAGATGAGGCAACGAAGTCCTTTTTTTGCGAGATGGTCCCCTACAGCGGCCCAGCGTTCTACGCGCCAGAGCTTTCGCTTCCAGCGCGAAGCAACGTGAAGTACGACAAACGCACCTTCAGGTAGTATCACTTGTTCATCTGACTGAAATACGAGCGGCGGTGTCTCTGCAGCCACTTGTGGCAAAAAAGCACGTACGAGCTGATGATCCTTTTCAGCCCGGTGGCAAAGGTGCCAGTTGCCGGGATGCTGCCCATGATAAAACAAACTCCAGAAGGGATTGGGCCTCCAGCCGTAAGTACTCGCACAACGCAGGGATGCTCGTGCGCAGATTCCGAGCCAGCGTCCACGATCACCGTCAGTAAGTTCGAAAACGAGATCAAAAGGCTGCTCACGAAGTTTCTTCACGAGCCTTATCGAGGCAACTAAGCTGCTCCAGGCTCGATTTTCACGCTCTGGCGGAACGGTAGTGAGTATCTCATCCACGAGACCTGAGGAGGCGAGGATGTTGTGCGTGCCTTCACGCAAAAGTGCCGTAATGCGTGCATTCGGGTAGGCCGCACGCACGGCAGCGAGGGCAGGCGTCATGAGCAGCACGTCACCAAAGTGCTTCAATTTGATAAAGAGAATGCTCAGACTCTTGGAATCCATTCAATGAAGGCCGTATTTGAGGTAATTGCGCACACCGAGCTTGCGCAGCATCCGCGTGGCGAACTTCCACGCATGGCCCTTGTTGCGTGAGCGCAGCTCTTGAAGGCCTTTTTGGATGATGATGTCCGGCGCGGCACACGTTGTCCATTCCCGCAGGGCCAGTTCCATATCCTGACGTGAATAGCCTCTTAATTCAGCCTCCAGATGAGCATTCCAGCCTGGAACGCTTTGTTGAATATCTTTGAGGACACATTGAAGCGTTTTCCCCATCATGCGTTTCTTTCCTGTGCGGTCATAGCGCTTCCATTCGTTGTTGGGATGGTCGCGGAACATAGCACCTGGGCGTGGATCATAAGCGAAGTTTCCTTGTAGCAGGACGCGAGCTTCTGTGATGATGTCGATAAGGGCGTCATCACGAAGAACATAGCCGCCCGCCTTTTGCAATGCCTGCCGTCTCAAGGCGATTGTGGGATGAAGAAAGTAGTAGCTCAAATTAAGCAGGGAGACAGCCATGCGACCGCCGTCCATGTAGATCGGGCAATCCTGGAGCATGAATTCATGAACGTACCCTTCATTGGTGCGGAGTAGGCGTGAGGAGTAACCACGCCCGTGCTGCTCACGCCAGACAGGGCAACCGTACATGGCTACCTCTGGCTTTCCCGCTACAGCCTCATGACAGCGCAGGAGGAAGTCTCGGTGCAGCAGGTCATCATCTTGATTGATGATGATGAACTCCCCATCTGCAGTATTCGCTAAGCCAGCGATGTTCGCAGCGGCTCCGAGATTCTTCGGGTGGCGGTGATAGCGTATGCGAGGGTCGGAGTAGTTGGAGGCCAACATCTCTTGCGTTCCGTCTGAGGAGGCATTGTCATGGATTAAGACTTCAAAATCCGCAAAAGACTGAGCCAACACGGCATCCAAAGTCTGTCGGAGATACTCCTTCCTATTGAAGGTGGGGATTCCGATGGAGAAAAAGGGCGCGGACATGATTTACATTCAGGATGGAATATCTTATGCGGCCCCTCGAAAGAGGGACCGCAGAGCTTTGCAAACCGCATCCACTTCCTTTTCCTCTAGCATGAGGTTTGAGGGCAAATTAATGCCGTTGTCACGTAGGCGATAGCTCACTGGGTTGCGCTGTTGGCAACCGTGGGCACTGGGAGTGTTGGCGTAGGCCTTCAGTGAACTGAGTGGGCTAAAAAAAGGGCGAGTGTCTATTCCGTGCACGGCGAGGGCGTCACGCACTTGTTTTTTGCCGATGCCGTAGGACTCCTCCCAGACGAGGCTGACCATCCAGTAGGATGCTTCTACTCCTAGACCTGGATCATTCAGGCGCATGCCTGGTAGATCGCAGAGGCGCTCATGGTACCAGTGAAAGGCCTGACGTTTGCGCTGCATGAGTTCGCCAAGCCGCTCGGTCTGGGCCAGACCGAGCGCAGCCTGCATGGAACTCATTTTATATTTGAAAGCGACTTCACTATTTTCAAAACTGAAGTCCCCAGGAGAGCGTCCGTGATCACGGAGGAAATTAGCGCGTTCAAAGAGCGCCGCATCATCAGTTACTAACATACCACCCTCTCCCGTGGTGAGTGTTTTAGAGCCGTGGAAACTAAACACCGCCGCGTCGCCGAAACTCCCGGCACACCTGCCTTTGTAGCGAGCCCCGGCGGCTTCCGCCGCGTCTTCAATGACCCTGAGGTTTTTCCTCTTTGCAATCGCCAGGATGCGATCGTAATCCGCCATATTGCCGTAAAGATCGACGGTGATGATGGCCTTGGTTTGCGGTGTGATCGCGGCTTCAAGAGATTCCGGGCTCATGCACCACGTGGTGGCGTCCACATCCACGAATACGGGTGTGGCCCCCACATAACTGATCGGTGCCGCCGTGGCGATCCACGTCACCTCGGGCACTATCACCTCATCTCCAGGGCCGATGCCCATCGCCGCCAGCGCGAGGTGAAGGCCCGACGTGCATGATGGCAACGCCATGGCATGAGACACGCCAACGTAACTGGCAAAGGTCTTCTCGAACCTGTCGTGATACATGCTGGCATTGCCATACCATGCATTGGTCACCGCATCGGTGACATAATCGACTTCCCGCTGGGTGATCCACGGGCCCGCGACAGCGATGCGCTTGTTCATACTCAGTCAGCGATGCATTTGAGGTAGCCTTCAGGTGCCACGGTGAGCAGCAGCTTTGCTTCGAACGCCTCGTCCACCTCGAAGCGGAGATTCGTCTTGAGGAACTCGCGAACGGCGGTCTTCGGATTGTCGCCAGGACCCCACGGACGATTGGTGAATGAACCGGGTGGCATGTCTTCCACCACGGTATCCATGACGACGAGGTAGCTGCCTTTACCCACCAGCGGTGAGTAGAGCTCCAACTCCCGCAGCACGTGTTCATGGGTGTGATTGGAATCCAGAATCACGAGCACGGGCCCCTTTCCGTAGGCCAGTTGGCGCACTTGATTGACGATGGCTTCGTCAATCGAAGAGCCCTCGATGAGCCTGATGCGCCTGTACATGGGATGCTCTTCGATGGCCGCGCGGTTGTGCGGTCGGATGTCAATGTCCACACCCACTACTTGGGCGTCGCCACCGATGATTTCCAGGATCGAAGCCGAAAGGATGAGGGAACCGCCGTGCGCCACGCCAGTCTCCACGATCAATTGGGGTTTTACCTTCCAGATCAGCTCCTGCAGCGCCACGATGTCCTGAGGATACTGGATGATAGGGCGCCCAAGCCAAGTGAAGTGATAGGAGTATTCAAAAGTGTTCGCCGCATTGAAGAATGCCTTGCTAAACTCTTTGATGGCAGGATCATTTGCCATCTTGGTGGTCATCTCCTGGTTGCGTTTTTCAAATTCAGTCATGTCAGTGTGGCTACGTGTTGCGGGAACGAAGGCCCTTGGGCAGGGCGGTTGCCCAGGCCGGGCAAGGGCTTGCTATATAGAGCCGCCGCGCGAATGTTCAACCGCATCTGGCGGCGCTGCGATGATTCACTTGTTATCACTACTCACGTGGGACGAATTGGTCGGGCCGGAATACCGTAGGCCACCATCCGCTCCGGCACGTCCTTGGTCACCACTGCGCCCGCGCCAATGATCGCGCCTGCGCCAATTTTTATTCGTGGCAGGACCAGCGCGCCAAGGCCGATGAAGACGTTCCGGCCGACCTCCACGCAACCGGCCAAGCGCGCGCCGGGTGCCAGATGCACGCCGTCGCCTAGGGTGCATTCGTGATCTACACATGCCGCAGTATTAATGATGCACTGGTCGCCCAGACGAACCTCCACGCCGACGACGGCTTGGGTTAACACCTGGCAACCTTGGCCGATGAGCGCGTCCCCAGCGACGAACGCCGTGGGATGGATGGCGGTAATCATGCGCACGCCCTGATCTAGAAGAAAGGCTTGCAACTCGCACCGGTCCTTGCCCCGACCTCCGCCAATAG
>JBJONJ010000307.1:0-3020 GCA_046051905.1 Verrucomicrobiota bacterium | reverse complement strand
TGGTGGAAATCCTTCCGTGAGCCAAACTCCTCATTCAGCGACTTCATGGCCTGCAGGACGGCTTTGGAGCCATGCGGGCAGACGGTGTAGAGATGGCTGAAGACGGAGACCTTCCCTTTCAGATCGGCAAAGCGCACGGGCAGGCCGTGTCGCTCCAGCGCGAGGAACTCGCCCGTCACCTGGCCTTTGACCGGGAGGCTGGCCGCAGGCTGCGGGGCGGGTGTTTCCTCGCTCTTGGGGCCTTCCTGCACGCCGGGCATCAAGGCCGCGTAGTCGTGCTGGATGTCTCCGTAGCGCACGGACTGGGTCCAGCCGGCCAGGCGCTTGATGCGCATGTTCAGCAGTTCCACATCCAGGCGGGCATTCACAAAGCCCCAGCGGCCTGTGCCATCATTGCCGACGATGAACATCGAGCTGTGCTGGCTGGGATCGCGGTCTTTGAGGGAATTGAGCTCCACCATGCCGAGCTGGCGGCGGATACTGAGGATGTCCTCAGCACTGCCGGTGAGCAGCTGCCAGTCCGGCATGTCCGGATTATCCGCCTCCGCCACCACCATGCGGCCGTAACGTGCCAGCACTGCGGGCGTGTCACGCTCCGGATCCACGGAGATGGAGATGAAGCGCATGCTGCGGCCAAAGGCAGGCTGCAGATCACGGCGCAGGCGGGCGATCTTGATGTTGGAGTCCGGGCAGCTCTTCTCACAGTTGGTGTAGAAGAAGTTCAGCACGACGGCGCGGTCCTTCACCAGATCGGCGAAGAATTGGACCTTCTCCCCGAGGTGGTTGGTGAGCGTGACGTCTTTGAACCGCTCGGCAAAGCCGCGGCGCATCATCCGCCAGCCTTCCTCCGCCGGCGCAGGGCCGGCGGGGGGGGCTGCCTCGGCGTGGTGCTGATAGGCCATGATCAGGCCCATCAGCCCAGCCGCGAGACGCGCGCGGTTAAAGATTCGTGAACTGGATCTCATGTAGGTATTTGTGGGGGCTAAATGAGCTGGCGATCACGGGAAGAACTGCTGCACACGCTGCGGACGCAGCGAGCCGACGGCACGCGGGTCGAACTGGAACATCATCTCCAGGTCCTCGTGCTCATTGTTGTGGCAGTGGAAGACGAAGGGCCCCTTGAAGGTGCGGAAGCGCATGCGCATCGTGATGGAGGTATTTGGCCCCAGCATCGTGAGGTCGTTCTTGAAGGAGTTTTGATACCATGGTGCCCTCCCGGTGGTGTTGTTCCGTATGTGCGAGTGGGACTCCAAGTGGATGTGAATGGGGTGCCACCAGCCGCCGCTGCTGTTCTCCAGGGTCCACTCCTCCGCCGTGCCCAGCGTGGGGCAGGCATTGGCGATGCGCTCGTCGTAGAAGGCACCATTGATGGCCCACTGGCCGTTTTTGCGCTCAAAGCGGAAGTTGCGGCGCGCCACGATATCGCTGTCTGGGATCACTTCATGCGGACGCAGGCTGGTGTTCTCGTCGATCGTGGCGTTCGGGTAGATGCGACCGTTGGGATCTTCGAGACCACGAGAGTTGCGCTTTTTCGGCGCTGTGACGACAAACTTCAGCAGCTGGTGCTTGAAGGCCGGCGTGCCGGTGAAGACGGGGTTTTCCGCATCGTCCAGCTCGCCATCCGGACCGCGTTCGTTGGTCTGCGGAAGAATATTTTCGAGATAAATGACGGTGCCGGGGCGGAACTTCGAGAAGTCGATGATGATGTCCGCGCGCTTGCCTGGGGAGAGGCAGATGGCCTGCACCTTCTGTGGCTTCGGGAAGAGCCAGGCATCATTGCCGATGCGCAGGAAGGTGGCGTTGTTGCTGAGGCGGAAGCGGCGATGACGGGCCGTGGAGGCTCCATGAAGACGGAAGCGGTATTTCCGCGCCTCGACCTCCATGAAGGGATAAGCCTTGCCGTTGACGGTCTCGACATTGCCCAGGTAGCCGTTGTGGTTGTTGGAGTCATACCACAGAGCTCCCGTGGGATGGAAAACGGCATCTCCAAAGCCCAGCCAGACATCGTAGGGATTCGGGAAGCCAGGCTTGCCGGGGGCTGCCTTGAGGTCCGATTCCGCGCCTAGACCCGGGAGAATGCCTGCGGCCAGCATATCGCACTCCAAGTCATCGAAGCAAGGTGCGGTGCCGGTGAGGCCACGGGCCACATGCACGGCGGTCATGTCAGCGGCGTGGTCATGGAACCACATCGAGGAAGGAGCCTCGGAAATGTCCGGCTTGTCCGTGCCGGGGATGCGCGGAAGGACGTTGGCATAGTAGTAGTCACGTGCCTCGCCCGGATGGGTGAGGAAGGAGGCGTGTCCATCGGAGTGGCTCGGCCAGTGGCCGCCATGCATGTGGACGCTGAGCTCTTCCGGCAGCTTATTGCGGAAGCGCACCACAGCCGGCTGACCGATGTGGAAGCGGAATTGGGGAACGGTGGTGGAGGTTCCGTTCGGGCCGATGGCTTGGTAACGCCACATCGGCGTCTGGAGTCCCATCGAACGCGGCAGGCGGGTCTCGACCGTCTGCACGGCATCCATGAGGTAGAACTGGGTGGGCACCACATTGCCATTTTGGTCCAGATTCCATCCGGTGGGGAAGGTGGCCGGTGGGGTGTGGTACTCCGGGGCCACGCCGTGGAGGACCTGGCCCACGTCCTTGCCTTCGTATTCCGCCGGGATGGTGCCCTCGCTCAGCGGGGCACAGGGCTGATAGAGCGGGCAGGGATCCTGCCAGCGCGGCACGGTCATGCCATCGATGGCGGTATCGAACTGGCTGGCAATCTTCAGCGGGTCATTGGCACGGGCTGAGGAGGAGGAACCGATGCTGAACACACTGCCGGCGGCGGCAGCAAGAGTGGTTTTAAGCATCGAACGACGATCGATTTTGTTTTCCGTGGTAGTATTCACGATTTGCTTGGGGTGGGGGATTTGGGGAGTTGGTTTTGGAAAAAATCAGGCAACGAGCGGGTGGTCTGCCTGGACGTCTGCGGCATAGTTTTGGGACGCCAGCCAGGCGGCGGCGGTGTTGAATGCACC
>JBJONJ010000306.1:0-14861 GCA_046051905.1 Verrucomicrobiota bacterium | reverse complement strand
TGGTCAGAAGACAATCGGACAATCAGATGGCGTGACAATGAGACGGCGCTGCTCTCCCTGTCTGATTGTCTCCTTGTCTGACTGTCTCGCTCCGCAGCATCAAAAGCATCCTTCAAACCATAATGCTGGGCGATGCGGCGATTGAGCATCAAGAAGTCGCTGTGGATGAAAGTCGTGACGGGGAGGTCGTGCTGGAGGATTTCGGTGAAGAAGGCCTCCGTCTCGCCGACCATGGCATACTTCAGCATCTCATCGAACTCGGGATAAAGCGTGGTGTCGGGCGAGGTGGCGTCGATGCTGCGCAGGTCGAGCCATTGACCGGCGAAGTTCTTCACGAAGGCACGACTGCGTTGGTCGGCGAGCAGGCGGTTCACCTGGGCTTTCAGCGTTTCGGGCTCGTGGAGTTTCTTCGCGGCGGCGAGGCGCATGAGCTCGTCATCCGGCAGCGTGGACCAGAGGAAGTAGGAGAGGCGTGAGGCTAGGGCGTGATCGCTGAGACATGGGCCGGGTAGTTCATCGAAGAGCAAAAACTGCGGCGAGGTGAGCACGCCGCGCAGACCGAGCTTGGTGGCGTCCACAAAACTGCCGCCGCCCGCGAGGGCGTCGCTGGCGAGTTTGACGAAGCGATCGGCCTCACCAGCCTCCAGCGGACGACGAAAGGCCTTCGCGGCGAAGGTTTCGATCACCGTTTTCAGCGACGCGACGGGATCAGCGGGCTGCAATTCGTAGCCGATGGCCTTTTCGCCATCCCAGGGATTTTTGATCTTCTTTTTGTCGATCGGCACAACGGGCACCTCGCCAAAAATCGACTTCACGGAGGGTGGCGGCCATGCCTGAGCCTCCAGCGGCCCCTCGATGTCCACCCACTGCACGGCGAGGCCACGGCCGGTGAATTGCTTCGTCGTATCGGAGTCGCTGAGGCGTTTGCCATCGGCATCGTAGCCGACGCTGAAGGGCAGGACGAGCAGGTGCTCGCTGCGATTGATCTGCGCGATGACCTCCACCTCGCGTGGCTTGTCGGCGGACATGTCCCAGGTGCCAAGCAGGCGCTTGCCGACTTTGTAATCGTTCGCGTAAAGTCGCAGCGTGATCGGCTGGCCCGCGCTCTGATAGCCGTAGGCGGAAAGGCGGATGCGATAACTCCCTGGGCGGCCCAGTTTGAAATTCGAGAGGCCGAGCATGTAATCCGCATCCGTGAACATGACGAGCGCGTCATCGAGCGAGCGGAAGACCTGGCGCTGACGCTGATACTTCTTCTTTGGATCAGCAGGGGGATCATCGGGCAGCTTCAAATTGTCGATGATGCTCTTTTGGTCCTTGTAGCTGAAGCGCTGCTTTTTCATCTCCACCGGCACGCGGAGGTCCACGGCGGCATCGAGGGCCGCATCCGCCGCTTCGAGGTATTTCTCAATTTGGAGCTGCGAAAAGCGCAACCCCTCCGCCACGGTGTCAAAGCCATGCATCGGCGTGTCCTCCGGCAAGAGGCCCGCGAGCGGCGTGTCGATGTGCAGCAGATCACGCACGGTGTTTTCATACTCGATGCGATTCAGCCGGCGCACGAGCGTGCGGCCCTGGGCGGCGGTTTGCGCGGCGCTGGTGTCGCGCAGCTTCGTATCGAGCGTGTTGAGGAAAGCAGCCGCGAGCTTCGCATCGGGCCGCGGCTTCTTTTTCGGGGGCATTTCGCCATCGGCGATGCTGTCGTGGACTTTGACCCACGTTTCGAAGTTACGCGGGTCTTTGAGCTCAAACGTGAGCGCGGTCAAATCGAGGCCGCCTTTCTTTACGTCGGCGTCGTGGCACTCGAAGCAGTGTGTTTCGAGGAAGGTGTCCGCAGCGAAGGAAGAGACGGACAGGACGAACGGGACAAAAAGGACGCGCATGAGTGGTATGAGGCCACAAAGACGCTTTGCTGGCAAGAATCAGGCTGATTTCCGGCCGACAAATAGGCCGTATTTCCATAGGCCCCCATAGGCGCTGTGCCGCGTGTCGAGAAGGGAGCTGAAGTTTTTGCGCAGCTCCGGCCAGAGATGGCCCTGCATGCGGACGTGGTTCATGCCCATCCATTTTTCAAACCAGCGGACGCCGGTGTGGGAAAAATCGACGACGGCAATGATGCCGCCAGGCACGAGGTCCTGCGCGGCGGTGGCGATGGCGCGGTCCCAGCCGGGATTGAACATGCTGAGCGCGTAGGAGCAGACAATGAGGTCAAATCCGCCCGCGGGGGCATCGTAGGCGCGCTGGATGAGGTTCACGCCGGGCACTTTTTCGCGGGCGACGCGCAGCATGTCCGCGCTGAGGTCGATGCCGGTGATCTCCGCATCGGGAAACTGGCGGCGCAGGCGCAGGAGATTGTGTCCGGTGCCGCAGCCGACCTCGAGGATGCGGTGCGGATGGAGAAAGACGGAGGCGCGATGCAGGATGGTCTCGCGACCAAAGAGGAAGCTCCAGCGCGTGGCGTCGTAGATGCGCGCGTGCAGCGCGTAGTAGCCCTGGAGGGCATCCTGGGGTGCGGTGGTG
This sequence comes from Verrucomicrobiota bacterium, assembly GCA_046051905.1. Classification (GTDB taxonomy): domain Bacteria; phylum Verrucomicrobiota; class Verrucomicrobiia; order Verrucomicrobiales; family Verrucomicrobiaceae; genus Prosthecobacter. The sequence continues at coordinate 12,344 of JBJONJ010000306.1, read as the reverse complement.
ATCATGGGAGGACCTCCGCGAAGTGGGTGCTGCCGTAGGTGCCGACGCGGTCGAGCGCATGCAGGCGGGTGGTGGTTTCCGGCTGGAAGCGAAGTCGCGCACGGATGTCTGCGGGGATGAAATCGACATCGAGCCCGGCGCTGCGCATGAGAATCTTCGCGCCGGGGCGGCTGTTGGCAAAGATGAGCTCCCATTCCTCCCGCAACGCGTCCAGATCATGCGCGGCGAGCCAGTCCTGATGATCGAGCAGCACAAAGTGGCTGTATTCGCCGGGGTGCTCGCGGAGGAAATTCGAGATGGTGGTGGTGCAGGGACGCAGGCGATGCAGGCGCTCGCGCAGCGTGGGTTGGTGCTCATGGCGGAGGTAGTTCGGGCAGCAGGTGAAGGAGTAGCTGCCGGTGACATAGACACGCCAGAAGTAATTATCCGCGATGGGCAGCTCGGTGAAGACATGACGCATCTTGTCCTTCACGTAGCCGCTGAGACCGCCGGGGTAGCTGTCTTGAATGAGTTTGATCTGCGGGCGCGGCACACCGAGCAGCGTCATGAGCGCCGGCTGGCGCACGAGCCAGTCGATGAAGCCGGTCCACACCTCCCGCTCGATCATCTCCCATGCGGTGCGCTGCTCGTCGAGGCTGCCGGCATCGAGGAGGGCCAGCGCGATGTTTTTGATGTTCGGCTTCAAATGGAAGAGAGCCCGACCCATGACCCACGCGGCGATGCCAGAGGTGCCGTGGTAGTAGAAGGACTTCTTCATGCTGCCGGGATGGAAGAAGCCGATCCGGCGGTCCCAGAAAGTCTGCGCGGGCTGGCTCAAGGTGTCACGCACCTCGGCGTAGAGCGTCTTGTGGAAGCGATGCGAACCGATGCCGAACATCTCAAAGAGGTCGGCAAAGTCCCCGCGGGCGATGAGCGCCATCTTCAGCTCGAGCAGGGCGTTCTGGCGGAAGTTCATATCGATGGCGTGAATCTCGGCGGGATCATCGAGGAGGTAGTCGAGCGCGTTGCATCCCGCGCTGGTGATCATGACGACCTTACTCGTGGCATTGAGGCCGAGCATCTGGCGGTCAAGCCGCGGATCCTCCCAGGCACAGTTGTAGATGAGATTGGAGCCGTGGACATGCTTGAAGACGATGTCATGCGCGGCTTTGACGATCGGGCGGGTGGCGTGGTGAACCATGCCGCAAGAAATCAATGTCCACGCGACGGGCGAATGATGCCGTGGAGCACTTTCGTCACCGGGCGAGCTTCAAGAAGGCCATCTCTTCATCGAGCAGCAAGGCCTCAGGCACCTTTTCGGCGATTTGAAAAGCCTCCCCTGGCTTGCCAGTGGTGGCGAGCAGGCCGCTGAGCACGGCGCGCTGACCGGCTGTCATACCTTCAACCACAGGAAGACGAGCGACATGGCGGCTGATGGCTGTTTTGTCTCCAAAGCGAAAGGCTGCGAGGGCCTCGAGAAGACTGACAGGGATGCGTCCTTCAGTGGAGATGCTGGGTGCCAGCAGATCAGGCCGCCGCTTGAGGGAGGCGATGTCCACCGTCTCAATGTCCTGCCCAAGGAGGAGGCGAAAGTAGGTGTGCTCATCGGCGTAGAGCGGCGTCCCGGGATTGAGCTCCTTCAACTGACGGGTGGCATCAAGGAGCACCTGGGAATTTGACGTCAGCAAAGCGAGGCTGCGGAGTTTTTTGAGGAAGTCGTTTTGACGGGCGGGAATGGCCTTGAGGAGCCCTTGATAGGCTTGGAGGGACAGGTCATTCATCTCGAGCCGCGAGGCGAATCCAGCGGCCAGCTCGAGCTCCTCGTTTTCGCCGTTGTTGATGGCCGCTTGGATGGCGAAGGAGATGAGGCGGCGGGATTCAGCGAGATCCGGCTGGAGATGGCTCTCTGCATCGGCAAGCCAGAGCTGGGCGAGCGAGTTAGAGACGGGCGGACGGCGGTCTTTGAGCATGTTCTTGAGCTCCTGCCAGCGGCCCTGGCCGACGAGGGATTTTACGATGGCGGTGTAAAGCGGCCGCGAGCTGGCAGCGAGATTTGGCGGGATGAGAGCGATGAGTCTTGCGTGTTCTCCCAGCGAGGAGAGCCAGGCAGCCATCTGGACGAGCGTCCCTTTTTTCTCCTTCGCGAAGCGCGCGACCTCACTACGGATCAACTCCTCACGACGATCGGGAAAGAAACGGATCAACGCACTGACGATATCGAGCCGTAGGGCGAGGTCAGCATGAGGATGGACCTCGATGAGTGGTAGGAGGCGATTCGCATCCTCGGCGGTTAGCCGAGCATCACCCAGGATGGCACGGGCGGCAGCGACGCCGACGGGTGGAGGAAGCTGGCAAAGATCCCACAACTCCCGCCAAGCCTGCTGCTTCATCTCTGGGAAGGTGCTGCGACTGTTTTCGATGGCCATCTGAAGGCGTGAGTCAGGCGAATCTTTGTCGAGAAGGCGTGCTTTGCGGGCGGAGCCGGCCGCGGCGACGGCCTGACCTCCCGCAGCCTGGAGCCGAGCAAGCAGAGCAAGCGCGTCAGGCGTCTCTGCGGAGCCATCCGTCAAGGCGTTATACACGCGGCGTGCTTCATCAATGCGGCCGAGTTCAACGAGGCAGGTTCCGTGAAGGAGTTGCTCCTCAGTGGAGAGAGGTTGTTTGGTGGCGAGCACGCGGAGCTGGTAGGCCAGTTCACGCCGGTCGCCTTTGACAAGCTTGATATAGGTGATGGTGGCACGAATGACTTCCGGGTCCTCCGGGGAGAGATTTCGCGCCTCGATGAGCTCGGCAATGGCATGGCCCATGTCATCAGCCTCCATGGACTCGACAGCCTCACGGGCATGTGACCGGGCCCAGGCATCCCGGATGGCTCGTTTGGCGGGACTCCAAGCGAGCACGCCACCGACTCCGAGCACGACGGCACAAATGAGCATCAAGCTAAAGTTTCCCAGCACGGCCACCTTCGGTTGGCGAAACTCGACCGGGATGTCGTTTTGAGGCTGGAAGTCGAAAGACATGGTGATGGCAAATGACGAATAACGAATGATGAATGGCTTACTCGGCGCCGCCGTTTCGGCGTTTGCGCTCGTCGTCCTCGCTGGAGCCTTCACCGCCGCCGTAGCCGAGCACGTCAACGGTGATGACGGAGGGCGTTTGGGACTCCTGCTTGCTCTCCTGGGTTTGTTTGGCGGCCTGCTGAGCGGCTGGCGAGTTGCTGGTGGCCGCCGTGGCAGCCGCGGCACTGGCGAGACCACCGAGCGAAGGGGTGGCGACCGAGGGCGCGGAGGCAGCTCCGGCACTGGTGCCGCCCACGGAGATGTTCGCGGCATTCAGCACGACAGCGGCGGCGATGTTCAGATTGCCCGTGGCACGGATACCGGCATCGCCCGCATCCACCGCACCGATGGGCGCGATGAGATCCACATTACCCGGACGCACGCCCGCGACGGTGGCGAGCACGCCGATGCCGCCCCCGGTGGCGAGACCAGCGAGATCGGTGGCCACAGCGGCGCTTGAGGGATCAATGATGACACGCGTGGGCGGCGCAGACTGCACGGTCTTGGCGGAGGAACCGGCGGCGATGTCTCCGATGCTCGACCAGATGGTGATGTCACCACCGCGAAGGGTGAAGATACGGGCGATGCCGATGCTGACGTCATCATTGGCAAACACGGAGATGTTGCCTCCGGCCTCGGAGATGATGCCAGGAGGCGCAAGTGTCTCGCCGAGCACCGTGGAGGCGAGTTGCAGGCCGCCGCCGGGGGCGAGGATGCTGATGTCACCACCGCTCTTGGTGCGGACATCGCGTGCCTGGGTGTAAATGCTGCCGGAGCCGAAGAGCGGCACATCCCGCGCCGGGTCGTAGGGCTGGGTGGCGGATGAAGCCCCTGCTGCGGCTCCACCTACGACAATTGGGCCACCAATGATGGGTGGGAATATCCCAATGAATGGTGATGTTTTGAAGAAAAGGGCGTCAATCGCTTTGTCGCCAGCCGCGTAGGTGCCTGCATCAGGACTTTCCGGGTTGTTGCGATCACGGCCCGCATTTCGCAGAGCCACATAGAAGAGCCCTAGAGCGAGCTGCTTTTGCTGCTCAGCGGACAAATCCGGGTCGAGAAGGTTCACAGAGGGAACACCGAGCACTTCGGCCAGATCCGCCAGATTTCGTGCCGTGCCGAAATCACTGATTAACCGGCTGAAATCGAATTGGCTGCCGCCGAGCCCCGTAGCCACGCCGCCGAGCCCTGCGGAGAGCACGATGTCAGCGCCTTCGAAGGGCAGATAGGGATTGCGGCCGTTGCCGATGCTGTTGATACCGGTGCCGGTGCCATCCGAATTGTTCGCGCCGGTGCCGAGGTCGAGATCGCGACCGGCGAGCACTTGCAGCGTGCCGGGGCCGTTGATCTGGATGTCGCCTGCCTTCGGACGCTCGGTGGAGGAGGGAAGATTGCCCGTGGCGACGGCGGCTGTGCGCAGCGGTGAGTTGGCATTATAAGCGATGATATCACGACCGGCGGAGATGAGTGTGAGATCGCTGCTGCGAACGTTTTGAATGTAGAGCGAGATATCGGAGATATCGCGCGAGGCGAGGATAGAGGACGCTTTGCCGGAGAACAGCGTGAGACCGGAGATGTCACCACCCGCGGCATAGATGCGCAGCGGGGAGCTGTCTGCAGCGTGCAGCACACCCGGGGCGTGGAGCTGCTGTTTCGCCTGGTTGGTGGCAAACTTTCCGGTCGTGGAGCCGGACTCAGTGAGCACGGCGTTCAGATTGTCGAGGAAGGTGGCGGTGGTGAGGCGTGCCGCGAGGTTGTTCACAGCCGTGGGCGCTGCAGGATTGAAGAAGGTCTCGTAGAAGGAGTAGGGCTTCAGCACACCGGGGATCGAGGCGGGATTTGCGTCGGACAGGTTCACCGTGGCGGAGCGCCACACGGTGGTCTGACGTCCGGTCAGGATGGTTGAGGACACGCCGGTGGGCACGAGGCCGTTCAATGCTCCGGCAGCGAACAGCTCCAGCGTGCCGACGGGCGAGGGAGACAAGTTCATGCGGCCGGCGAGCGAGATATCGCCGCTGAACGAGATGGCCTTCAAAGTGCCCGGCATCAGCGTGGTCAGCGTCTCAAAGGGAGTGACCGACGTCTCGGCGAGTCGCAACCACGGCTGGTAGGCCGAAGCGGAGCTCGATGAGAGCAGCAGCAGATCGCTGAGCCAGAGGGAGAGAATGGAGGAAGGCTCCGCGGTGGTGGCGAGCGTGGCGGCCTGACGGATCGTGACATCGCCGCCGAGGGAAGTGACATTCACCGCGCTGTCCGCGGCGTACGTGGAGAAGTACGTTTTATACCAGTGACGGTTTGTGAGGCCCTGCGGCAGGAGGAACGTGTTCGTAGCAGGCCCCAGCAGCACATCGCCTCGAGCACTCACATCGAAGCTGCTCTTGCCGAGGAAAAGCGTGGTAGGCAGCCAGGTGTCCTGCGGCTGCACGGCATTGCCGGAGGCCAGACGCCCGAGGGAAATGGAACGCGTGGCATTCGTCGTGATGGCACCACCGGCTGAGAGCGTGCCGGCGCCGCGTTCCACATAATAGATTCCGCCGTCGATGTTGCGGCCGGAGAGCACGGTGACGTCACCACCACCAAGCTCGAGCAATCCAGCAGCGCTGGGCGTCCCACGAGAGGCGCGGGCATTCGTCGGTGTGTGAGCGCTCACGTTTTGGACATCGCGTCCCGCTTCGAGCACCACGTTTCCACCTCCCAGGGCGGCCACGCCGTCGAAGAAGTTGCTAAAATTCACCCACCAAGTCGTGGAGGCCGCGAGGTCGTTGATGCGCTGGATGCCGCTCTGACGCACGTCGATGTTTCCGTACTCGCCTGCGGCATTCACATAGCCGCGACGCATGAGCCAGTTGTTTGGCAGCTGGCGGGAGGAATCGGCCACCAGTGTGCCAGCATCCCGTGTGAGATGAACGATGTCATTGCCCGCGTTCACGCTCACATTGCCGCCGGCCATGCTATATTGCACCGCGTAAAGCTGCTGCACGGCACCGAGCTCGGTCTGCGGCACGCTGGCGGCCACGTTCGGCAGCACAAAGTCATTCGCGGTGAAAACCGTGGTGGCAGCAGGCACGGTGACACCAGCGGTGTAGATCGTGGCAAACTGATTGAGGAGCTGCACATCGCGTCCGGCATTGATTTCGATGTCGCCAGTGCCGCTGCGGATGACTTGGAAGCGGTTCGTGGCCGTGGGCGTGCCGGTGGTGGCGGTGTTGTTCTCCGGATTGATGGCGAGACGCGTGAGGGCATTCGTTCCAGGGGCACTGTTGGCACCGGCGCTGCTCGGCACGGCCTGCCCGGCGTCTTTGCCGAGCAGCAGCGAGCCCGCGTTCGCACCCAGAGCGCTGAGCACACGGGTGTCACGGAAGTCCGCGGCGGTCACATCGGCGCCGGAGGTGAGGCGGAGATTCCAGGACTGCGAGTTCACCGGCACGTTTGTGTTCAACGTGGTGAGCGTGGCCATCCACATGCGCTCGACGAGCGCCCCGGAGGTGGCGGGGGTGAAGCCATCGCTGAGCGTGTTGTAGAACTCGAGGTTGCCCGAAGCACGCATGGTGAGCGTGCCGGCAGCATTGTTCGGACCGTAGCGGAAGGTGGAGAGATTCCAATCCGCGAGCGCGGCAGAGGTGGACGTGCCGAGCGAGATGCTGCCGCCGCTGTTCACGATCTCCACGCCCGGCTGCAGCACGGAGACGGCCTGGATGGAGGTGTTTCCACCGAGCAGGCGGGTGAACATGGCATTGTAGCTCGCCATGAAGCTCGTGTTGTTGTTATGAATCGTGGTCGTGTTGAGGCTTTCGCCCGCGATGGCGGTCGTTCCGGCACGGAGGATGACATTCGCCTGATTGAAGCTGTAAGTGCGGAAACCCTCGATCTCGATGCTGGAGGCATCGAGGAAGCTCGCGGCGATGGGATCGATGAGCAGATCGTTGAAGGTGGCGTTCTGCCGGGCGCGGAGATGCACCTTGCCGCTGAACTGGCCGCGGGAGGCGCTGTTGGTCGTTTTGGCATCGACACGCAGATCGAGCGTGGAGCCCGTAGCGAGGTTGATGCTGCCGGTGCCGGTGGATTCGATCCAGATGGCACCGCCTTTGCCGGCGCTGTCGAAATTTTGCCCGCGAACGCTCAGCGTGGAACCGTTGGCCAGCGCCACACCGCCGCTGGCGATGAGGTCGATGCGTCCGCCAGTGCTGCCAGAGCCATTGATGGTGCCGTTCACGGTCATCGCGCCATTGTCGAGAGCCAGGAGGAAGCGACGCGCATTCACCGTGCCGTCGATGGTGATGCTTCCGTTGCGCACGCGAAGCTCCCGCAATGCGGTGAAGGCACCGCTGTTGAGGCGATCGTTCAAATCGGCAAACGTGGCCAACGTTCCGACGTCGAGCTCGAAGCTGCCCGTCGTGGCTCCCTGGCCCGCCAGCGTGCCATTGAGAACGAACTGGTTTGCGGCCTTCACGTTGAGCGTGCCCGCAGCGCCGCCGCCCGCCTGCGCGGCGAGGTTCACCAAAGCGGTGTTGCCGATGATCACGTTTCCAGCATCTGCCACGAGCGAAACCCGCCCCGCGTCAGTGAAGCGTGTGACATCAAAGACGGTCTGCGCGACCCCACCGGCACTTACGGTGCCATTCACCGTCACATCGCCCGTAGTGGCACGGAGCGAAATGAGGCCGCTGGGCAGCAGGACATCGCTTTCGGCAAGAATCGCACTGCCTTCGAGCGTGAGCGAGGCACCCAGTCCGAGCGAGGCGGGTGAGACCGAGGTCGCCGGCTTGCTCAAGCGCAGCAAATCGCCCGCGGCAATGAGCTGCGAAGCCTTGCTCTCGGCCCGGACGAAGGGCGAGACGATGTTCAGCGCCTGTTGAACGCGGAAGGAGCCGGTATCGCGCACGGTGAAACCTTGCGACGCGGTGAGCGTAACCGTGTTGAATTGATCGATGACGAGCGCGTTCTGTCCGAGCGTGATCGTGCTGGCAGTGAGATTGAAGGAGCCATTGGCCGCTGCGACGATGCCAGGCACGCTGGCGAGGGCGCTGTTGTCCAAGACGAGGCTTTGAGCCGTGAGATCGATGCTGCCACCGTTTTGATTGAAGCCACGGATTTCACCAGCGTGGAGTTCCAAAGCCCCACCGGAGGCAAACGAGCCCGTGCCGTAAAAATCAATCGAGGAGTAGCTGAGTAGGGAAAGCGAGCTGGAGGCCTGCAAAGCCGTCAAAAGCCCCCCGCCGAGCACAAGCCCGGCATTCGGCTGCAAGGCGCCGGGGTTCACCAACTGGATGCTGATGCGTCCGCTGTTGAGCTGGATGGCACTGGCGGTGAGCTGCGTGGTGAGATCCAAGCTCGTGGAATTGGTGGAGTCGAGCGTCACGGTGCGGCCGGTGATCATGGCATTCGCACCAATGTGGAGCGAAGGCAGCGCGGAGGCGGTGACACCGCTACGAGAGGTTTGAGCGCCCGTGATGCCGCTGACGCGGACAAAGGCACCATTGCCGCCGAGCACAAAAGCATCCGCCGAGCTCTGTGAGCCGGTTTGCAGCAAGGAAGAACCAGCCGCGAGGGTCAGGTTTTGAGTCGCTGCAAGCAACACATCCGTGCCGCGCAGCGGCGAGCCGGCATTGTCGAGCGTGAGATTGGTCGTGCGCACGGTGATGCTACCCGTGCTGGAGCGCTCGCCACCGACGAGGAGGCTTTCCGCGTTCCAGTCGCTGAGCAGCGCGGCATTCAAAACGAGCTTTCCAGGCTGTGCCGGTGCTCCCGGAGCCGCGATCACGATGTCGAGCGGGCTGCTGACATCGACGCGGCCTCCACGTGCATTGGTGGCACCTGCAGCGCTGACGAGACCCGCGAGCTGCATTGACTGCTGCGCCCCGAGAAGCGCGTAACCCGCATCCAGGGGGCCCCGCGTGACGGGCAGGCTGAGGCGCTGCTGCGCAGCACTGATGAAACTCTGCGCGGAGGCATCGGTGTATTCGGCACGAAGCTTCACGACTCTCTGCGGTGCAATCTCGAAGGACTGGTAGATCTGCGCGGAGGCGTCAGGATTGAGGCTATTGAAGCGGTAACCGGTGGTCAGAACCGCGCCACCGGGCTTTACGAAGGAATCGACCGGCTCACCCGAGTCCGGCGTGAGCAGCATGGCACCGGGCAGCAGCGCATAACGCGCCGGAAGCAGGGTGTAGTTGCCCGCAGCGAACAGAGAGTTGCCGCGCAGATAAACCTGGTCGCCGACTTGAAGCGCGTCGTTTGTGTAACCGTTGTCGCCGCCCAGGTTGGCGGCATTGATGCCGGAGGTGGCAAACGCGGCCAAGGGCGCGAAGGACGACGTGTAGCCCGGCAGAATCGCAAAGACCTCATCGGAATGGAGGATGTCTTTTGTGCCGCCATTGCCCTGCACCCAGCGGTAGGCGTACAGCTCGCCGCCGCCACGGATGTCGAGCGTGGAGCCTGCCTCGGTGGTGACGCTCTGCGCGGAGACGCGGAGGGACTTCTCCGGTACGCCGGTGGCCGTGATGTCGAGGCCAGTGGGGTCGATCCAGTTCGTGCCGTCTTTGATAAGGCCATAAGGAATGACAACGCCCGCTCCCGTGCCCGGATCAATGGCCGACACGGAGGTCGTGGAACCCGCGGCGAGCGTGATCTGCTGCGTGACGGGCACGTTGGTGTTCGTGACGAGTCCGCGCGGTACCGTGCCGTTGCCATCCCAGCCCAGACGAATGCTACCAAACGGTGCCCGGAGCACGCCGGACTGCGTGATGGTCTGCGCGTAGATGCTCAGCCTGCCCGCCGCGCTCAGCGGGAACTGCGGCGTGACGCCCGAGGAAGCGATGCTGACCGCACCACCGTTGTAAGCGGTGATCGTGAAGGTGGAGGCTGTCTCCGGCACGATTTGACCGGCGGCGAGATCGAGATTCCCCGCGATGTCTAGATAGCCTGCGCCACGCAGTTCTTGCCGTGCAGTAATGGCCGCGCTGCCGATGCCTTGCAGCGAGAGGAAGCCAGTCTCGACGAGGTCCGCGGTGACGACGAGCCTGCCACCACCGGCCGTGGGGCTGAAGTAACTGGGCACCGTGCCGCCCCCACCCGCGTTGTCTTTCTCAAATGGGTTCACCAGCTCCTCATCACGCACCGGCTGGCCGAGCTTGAGACCGAGCTTCACATACGCCGCGCTCAAGGTGGTCAGCGCATCCGCTTGAATCACACCACCATCGGCAATGCTGAAGGCGCCACGACCATTCAGTGTGACCGCGCCGCGAAACTCGACGTTGCCACCGAGATGCAACGAATCGAAGCCGCCGTTGAGGAAGGAGTTTGCGCCGAAGTAACCGAGCGCAGAGATACCGGGTGTCACGCCCAAGCCCAAGGCTGGCACCGCGAAGGCGCTCATGTCCTGCGCAACGATCAGCGTGATGTCACGATCATCCTTCAAGCCTCCCGGGATGTAAAAACGACCCGAGTCAACGCTCAACGCGCCGCCTTGGGCGTTCGTTCCGCCCGCCTGGCCGAGTAGCGTGGCACGCGAGAAAAGGAACTGGCCGCCCGCGAGGGTAATGTGGCCTGCGTTGCTCATCACGAGCGTGGGTACGAGCTCGGCGGGCTGAAACCAATCAATGACCGAACCGATGCCATGCAGCGGGTTTCCTGCCTGCTCAGGGGTGAGATCAAGCGTGGCCGCGGTGCCGGAGACATCGAGCATGGCTCCCACGTCTGCGATGAGGTTTCCTTCAATAGTAATGCTGCCGCCCGCGTGCACCGTGCCGCTGCGGCGACCGAGGATGTCATATCGATCAACCGTCTTTCCAGCCGCGGAGACGCTGGCTGTGGAGCCGAGCTGCACAGTGGTGTAGGCAAAGTTCGAGGCGGTGTTCTCTGGATACTGCGACGAACCGTGGATGAGAACTTGGCCACCTGGCGCGATGATGCCACCGAGCATCCGCACGGTCTGCCCGTGCAGCGTGACCTTGCCGAGAGCATCGGTAGTGATAAGTGAACCCGTGCCCATCTCGACGCGACCGCGCACCAGCAATTCGTTGCTGGAGGAGTCAAGCACGCCCGGAGCACGGAAATCGAGGCTCACCGTGTTTCGATAGCCCTCCGGCTGGATAAGAGTGGTAAGCGTGATGAGGCTTTTGCCACTTTGAGTGCTCAAACTCGCCTGCAAGCTGCTGACCACCGGAGTGATGACTGTGCCCGGAGCGATGACGATGGCTGGATTCGAGCTGTCCACCCCCGCTGGCGCGGAGCCAAGACCTGTCATGGTGAACGATTGAAAACCACCCTGGCTGAAAAATGCGGGCGAAAGCCATAGCGTGTTCGGAAACGTGGCCGTGCCGCCGACTTGTATTGTCGGTGCGAGCAGGCTGAGCTTGCCGCCGGTGGCACCGGAGAGACCGCGAAAGGTGCCACCGAGGGCCAGATGACCGCCGAGAATGGATTTAAGCATCGGATCACGGCCGCCGAGCAGCGAGAGCGTGCCCGCATCACCGTGATGGATGCTTCGATCCGCGAGCACGCCGCCGCTCACATCCAGTGAACTGCCGGCAAGCACACCGACCTGCCACCCTTCGAGGCGGATGCTGCCTCCCGCATAGGTGCTGCCGCCTCCGCTGATACGGCGTGGCACGCTGAAGGGCGCAGGAGCATCATCGCGATCATTCAGTACAAGCCCTGTCGTGCTCAATGAAGCTCCCGAGCCAATCGTCACAATGCCGCGGCCCGCATTCGCAGCAGGTACGGGGAGGTTGTTCGTGATGATGACGTTCGAATCAAAGGGAGAGATGTTGTAGGCGACGAGATCGATCAGGCCCGCCGGGGCACTGATGCTGCCCTGCACATTCACATTGGCCCCATGCAGCGAAACAGTACCGCCCGCGGGTGCCAGCAAACTCACGCCGGAAGGCAATGTGATGTCGCCAGCGCCGTTGTTGACGAAAAGTGATCCAAACACCTGCTGGGAAAGCAACGAGGAAGCGAGTTCCACCGCCGCGCGTCGCTCGGCACGCAGCGCGAGAGGCTTGCCGCTACCATCGACGGCAAAGGCATCGGCCGCAGGCAGCGTGGCAGCGGTGCTGATGAAGGTGATCGCGGGCGGCGTGGGCGAGATGAAGGGAAATTCGGGAATCGCACGCGAGAGCAGCTGGGACTGCCATTGCAGGGTGAGGCTGCCGGCCTTTGGCGCGGCATCGAGCTGCTGCGGTCCTGCCACGGTGCCCGCAGCGAAGCGACCATCAAGTGCCATCGCGGCGGCGCTGATGCTCACATTGCCCGCGGCGGCACCGAAGAGGTGGCTATTCTCAAAGCGGCTGTTATCAGTCGATG
>JBJONJ010000305.1:0-5476 GCA_046051905.1 Verrucomicrobiota bacterium | reverse complement strand
CCGGCGTGAAAATGACGCTGCCCCAGCTCACAGGCTTGCCGTCAATGCTCAGCTTGCCGTTGATCGCGGTGCGCTTCATCGGCTTGAGGAAGCCTTGATTGCGCAGCCAGTCGCGCAGATGACCGCTCCAGCTTCCGAGCACAGGATCGCCGAGGTAAAGGCCGACGCCATGCGGGCCGGGTTTGTAGATGTGCAGCTCGGCGGGTACCTTGTGTTTCCGGCAGGCCAGGTAAAAGGCCACCGGATTCTCCGCAGGCACCACGGTGTCGTCATCGGTGTGGAAGATGAAGATCGGCGGCGTGTCCGCTGTCACGCGCAGTTCGGTGCTTACGTGCTTCGCCATCTCGTCGTTGTCATTCGGGCCGAGCAGGTTTTTGCGCGAGCCTTTGTGGCCGTAGTCTTCGATCATCGAGATCACCGGATACGTCGGCGCCGCGACTGTTGGGCGGGCGCTGACTTGATCGATGGCATCATTCGTCATGCCCGCGGGCTTCTCATCAAACATCGTCGCCGCCATCGAGGTAAGGTGACCGCCCGCAGAGAATCCGATGATGCCGATGCGCTCCGGGTCGATGCCATACTCCTTCGCATTCGCCCGCACATGCCGGATGGCACGCTGCACGTCGATGAGCTGCGTGGGAAAGTGGTAGCCACTCGTGCCGAGTCGGTAATGCAGCACAAAGGCGCTCACGCCGATGCCATTGAACCACTTCGCCACCTGCACGCCCTCATGATCCGCCGCGAGACCGCCGTAACCACCGCCAGGACACACCACAAAGGCCGCACCATTCGCCTTCTCCTTCGCCGCTGCCCACACGTTGATGAAGGGCTGGTCCTTGTCCGTGTCACCCTTCGCTCCAGGAGCTCCGTCAGGCCACAAACGCACCTTCGTGGGCTCAGCGTGAGCGATGGACGTGAAAATCAGGGCCGTGGCGAGAAGAGAAAGCTTGTTCATGAGTTGGGTGTTCTGTTAATCCTGTCATCCCAACACGTTCTTTCACCCGCCATGATCTCCCGCCGTCATTTCCTCTCCACCAGCCTTGGTGCGCTCACCGTCACCTCACTTCCTGCCATCGAGCCGATCAAGCGCCCCGGCAAAAGCCGCATGCAGCTCGGGGTCGCCGCGTATTCGTTCCGCGAGTACTTCCAGTGGATGCGTGACAAGCAGCAGAAGCCGAAGGGCGACCGCCCACAGTGGAGCATCCTCGATTTCATCGACTGGTGCGGTGACAACAACATCCCCGGAGCCGAACTGACGAGCTACTTTTTCCCGCCGGACGTGGATGAGGCCTTCCTGCTCGAAGTGAAACGCCGCGCTTACCTGCGGGGCGTGCAGATCGCCGGCACGGCCGTCGGCAACAACTTCGCGCTGCCGAAGGGCGACAAGCTCAACGAGCAGATCGCCTACACGAAGAAATGGATCGATCACGCCGCCACGATGGGTGCGCCGCACATCCGCGTGTTTGCCGGAGCGAAGGAGAAAAGCATGAGCGAGGAAGAAGCCGTGGCGAACTGCCTCGCCTCCTATCAAGAGTGCCTCGACTACGCGGGCAAGAAAGGCGTCTTCCTCGGACTGGAGAACCACGGCGGCATCGTGGCCCTGCCGGACAACCTCGTGAAGATGGTGCAGGCCGCGAAAAGCCCCTGGGCGGGCATCAACCTCGACAGCGGCAACTTCCACACCGCCGATCCATACGCCGACCTCGCCAAGATCGCGCCTTACGCCGTCAATGTGCAGCTCAAGATGGAGATCAAACGCGAGGGCTCCAAAGAAGCCGAGCCGAGCGATGTGAAACGCGTGCTCCAGATCATGCGCGATGCGAATTACCAAGGTTGGTTCACGCTGGAGTTCGAAACGAAGGAAGACCCCTTCGTCAAAGTGCCGGAAATCTGCGACATGCTGCGCCCACTGCTTGGCTGATGCCATGGCGAACATTCTCCTTCTCCCCTTCGGCAGCGCGGGCGACGTGTTCCCATTCATCTGGCTGGGGCGTCAGTTGCTGGCGAGGGGGCATCGGGTGACGATGATCACGGCGTGCTTGTTTGAGGAACAAGCACGCCGAGCAGGCTTGGAGTTCATCTCGTGGGGAAAGGCGGAGGAGTTTGAGGCGATGATTCGCGATCCGAGGATATGGAAGGTCGGCCAGGGCACGAAAGTCGTGTTCGATTTCGCGGCGAAGGCGGTGGGGCCGTATCTCGCGGCGATCGAAAGCTGTGAGAAGCCGGATCTAATGCTCGCGCCGGTGACCGCCTTCGCCGGAAGGCTGGCGCGGGAGAAGCACGGCACGCCGCTGATCACGGTGCATCTGCAACCGGCGGTGTTTCTCAGCGTGCACGAGACGCCGCTGCTGCATCCGGCGATGAAGTGGCTGCGCTCGATGCCGGTGTGGTTCAAGAAGGCGCTCTTTGCGCTGCCGAACCCAGTGGACCTCTTTGCGCTGCCGAAGGTGCGCCGCATCTGCAAGGCGCATGGCGTCAAGCCGCCGCGCAGCCTGTGGCGTGAGTGGTGGGACTCGCCGGATGGCGTGCTGGCCTTGTTCCCGAATTGGTTTTGTGCTCCACAGCCCGACTGGCCTAAAAACCTGCTTCAGTGGACTTTTCCACTCGAAGACCTCGCCAAGGAACAACCGCTCTCACCGGCTTTGCAGGCCTTTTTGGCTGCGGGCGAGCCTCCCGTCGTTTTCACGCCCGGCAGCGCGAATGTGCAGGCGGCGCGGTTTTTTGACGTGGCTGCCAAAGCCGTGGCGAAGGTCGGTTGTCGGGCCGTTTTTGTGACGCGAGAGCCCAGTCAGGTGCCCGCGAACCTGCCGCCGCAGGTTCATGTCGAAGCGTATGCGCCGTTTAGCACACTGTTGAAGCAGGCGTCGGTGTTTGTGCATCACGGCGGCATTGGAACCATGTCACAGGCCTTCGCGGCGGGCGTGCCGCAACTCATCATGCACATGGCGCATGATCAGCCGGACAACGCCGATCGCGTGGAGCGGCTCGGCGCGGGCATCGGACTCAGCGTGCGGCAGTTTACCCCAGATCGGGTGGCAAAAGAATTGCATCGGCTGCTCACCGAGCCGTGTTTTAAAGAGGCCACAAAAGGCTTTCAGATGTCAGCGGACGCGCACGTTTTGATGCGCTGGATCGAAGAACGCGCATGAACGTCCACAAAAAACCCGAAGGCCGCTTTGGCCTGCTGCAGGCCACAGCGCTGATCCTTGCTCTGGCGGACGGTCAGGTGTGCAGTGAGCTCGGTGTGGCGCGGCAAAAGTCTGGCGGATCGTATGGGTATCTGCGCGAGACCTGGGGGGCGGTTTCATGGACTCTCTCTTCGTCTGGCAGTTCATCCTCAGCGGCCCGCTACAGCTCATCACGGCCTATGTGGCCGTGGCTCAGTCAAGCGTTTCCAACACCGCGTCGATGTCCTGCGCCGTATTGTAACCATGCACGGCGAGGCGGATGCGGCCGACTTGGTGCATGACGTGGATGTTTTGTGCCAGCAAGGCATCGTGGATCGCCTGGGTGTTCGCGTGGGCGAAGGCGACAATGCCACTCGGATTCGCGGATTGCTCGGGGGCGAGGGTTTGGATGCCGAGATCGCGAAGGCCGGCATGCAATTTGGCGATGAGCGGATCGGCGTGCGCGGCGATGGCGGGCACGCCGAATTGATCGAGGTAGCGCAGCGAGGCATTCAGCGCATACAGAGCGGCGAAGCTGGGCATGCCGACGGAGAAACTCAGCGCACCGGCTTTGACGCGGGCGGTCTCGAAGCGGTCGGGATCGAAGGCATTGGCGATGTGATACCAGCCGCCAGCCTTGGTGGTGAGCCGTGCGGCGGATTTTTTTGGCACGCCAACGATGCCGCCGCCGTGGATGCCGAGTGTCCATTTGTGCGTGCTGGAGATGATCACATCCGCGTCCTGGCAATCGAGCACGACTCGTCCCAGTGCCTGCGTGACATCGACAGAGAGCACGGCGTTCGGCGCGAGGCGTCGTACCAGATCACGCAGCGGGGCGAAGTCGATGCGGTGGCCGTTGTAGAAGCTGACGAGGCTCACCTGCATGAGCGCGGTGCGCTCATTGAGCAGCGGGGCGAGGTCGTCGAGGCTCAGCGCCCCTCCCCGATGCTTCCAAAGCCGCGTCACGGGTTTTTCTGCGGCGGTGAGCCAGGGCGTGGCACCCGCAGGAAAGTCGAGATCGGTCACGATGACCTCGTCGCTGGCTTTGAGCTGCAAGGCGGAAGCCAGGAGGTTGTAAGCCTCCGAGCTGCACGAGCAGAATGACACCTCTTCGGTGCTGAGGCCGAGATGCTTGGCGGTAATTTCGCGGCAGGCCTCGACGCGTGGCATGTGGAAATCACGACCGCGCATGCCGAGGCCTTTGTGCGTCATGTACTCGGCCACCGCCTCGTTCACGCAGGTCGGCGGGATGCTTTCGGCGGCGGTGTTGAGGTAGTGGAGGCCGGAGAGAGAGGGAAAGTCGGTGAGGGGGAACATGAAAGGGAAATGACGAAATCAGAATGACGAATGATGAAGGAATGTCGAAGCTCGAATGACGATTTGAGGTTTTGGAATTCGGGCTTCTTTCGTCATTCGGATTTACGCATTTGATTCGCTGCGCTCACCCCTACGGGGCAGCCTGCGGCTGTCTGTCTCGCTTTGCTCGGCTGTCATTTTAGACTGCGCAGCCACGCCACAAGGTCGAGCAGCTCCGCCTCCGGCATCGTCTGATCGAGGCCCATGGGCATCAAACTAGTCGTCAGCGTGGTATCGCCGGTGATTTGTTGATGGGGGATGTTTTTCTCCTGGCCGGCGATGTCGATGACGAGCAGGCCCTCGGCGGTGTGGGATTTGATGACGCCGAGGGTTTGCTGGCCGTCGCCGGTTTCGATGATGTGGGCCTCGTAGTCGCGGGCGAGGGTGTTCGATGGGAAGAGGATGCTTTCGAGCAAATCACGCTCGGTGCGGATGGCACCGATGTGCGAGAGATCCGGGCCGATGGCGCGGCCGGTGTCGCCGATCTTGTGGCAGGCGATGCAGGTGCCTTTGCCGGCCTTGAAGTGCTTTTCGCCGTTGGCGGCGTTGCCACTGGCGATGACTTTGTCGGCGAGGGGGCCGAGTTGGCGTTTCTTGGCCTCGGTGGCAGCCACGGCGTTGTTGTAAGCAGGCAGGATGATGGTCGCAAAGATCTCCGGCGGCAGATCGGCGAGGGCGGTGCGGTATAAACTCTCCTGCTGGCTGGCGATGGCGGGATTCTTGGCGATCTCGCGGGCCAGCGTCTTCACGATTTCAGCCTCTTTGCTCTTCTTGAGCAGCGGAAGCAGCGTTTTGAGCTCCACTGGGCCCACGGAGGCAAACAGCGATGCCACCTGGATCAACTGTTCCTTCGCCATCGGCGCGGTGGCGAGCATGCCGGCGGCTTGGATCTTGGCTGCGGAAGACGACGCGGCATCCGCGAGCACGTTTTTGACCATGTCGAAGGTCTCGCC
>JBJONJ010000304.1:0-2598 GCA_046051905.1 Verrucomicrobiota bacterium | reverse complement strand
AGCCTTTCGTCAGTGGCTCGAAGGTGCCTGGCTTGATGCGGCCCTCCTGCCAGCCGTGCAGGCCCATGTTGAAATGAATCACGTCATACGGGCCTTTCGCGAGCACCTCGGGCAGGATCTTCGTGTTGAGATGCTCGGACTGGTTGTAGGGGTTCACCCAGGCATCGACGTAGGCCGTGCCGTCGAGCTTCTTGATCGCGTGCGCCATGTAACCGCTCAGGATCGAGTCGCCGATGAGCAGCACGCGCGGACGCTTTGGATCTTTGATGGTCGCCTGGTTGAGCTTCCAGCCCTTGCCATCGGAATGCAGCCGAGGATCCGTCTCGACCGGCGTTTCGGCCGCGAAGGTGTGAAAGGCGAAAGCGGCGGCGAGGAGGAAGGTGAGGCGGTTCATGGAGTGCTTTCCAATACGATCTCGATCCCGCGATCTTCACCCGCAGCGACATTGCAGACGATTTGCCAGCGTTGCGTCGCCGCGTCCCAATTCGTCTGCCAATGTGTGACTGGCCGACCGTTCATGAGTACGCGATGGCCCTTGGGTGACTTCAAATCGGCAAAAGTGACCGGCACGTGCCCAAGTCCGCCTTTCACGAGGACTTGCGCACGCTGCTCGTCATCGACCGCGACGACGAGCGGATAGCTTTTCGTGATCTCGCCGCGTTTCGCGATGGGTTTCAGCGCATTGCCTTGGGCCTCGCGATGCACGGGACGCCAGGTATCGGCATCGCGGGCGAGCATGTCACGCAGCTTGGCATCCGGGCCGTAGTAAGAAGCGGCATCGGCTGGGAAGATGACGAGTTCCAGCTCGGCCTCGACGAAATCACCAGGCTGCAAATCGCTGATGTCAGGCGGAGGTGCGAGCTCGACAGCGGTACGGTGATTGTTCTTGCCCCACTCGGTGCAAAACGTCGCGAGATGCGGCGCAGCGGGTTTGCCACCGAGCACCGCACGCCAGGAGCGCACGATGAGGCCACGAGTCGCGGCGGCGTGACCTTTTTTCAGCACGGCACGCTCCACGCCATGCACGGAGACCCACGCGCCCTCGCCAGCGAGCGGCAGTGCGGTGCGATCAACCTCGTCCTTCGCGCGACGCGGCTCCCATTCCTCGCGCAGGCCCGTGACATCGCCGATGGCCACGCGTCGCGCGGGCACGTCGTTGTAGAAATCAGCGCCGAGCTGGAAAAACGCGAGCCTTTGCCAGCGCACCGGCTTCCGCACGTCGTAGCGCAGTCGCAGAAAGGTGCGCAGATGATCGTTCGCCGCGGGCACGGACACATCCATACGCGCCGCGATCTCGCCGCCGCTCGATTCCTCGCGGTAGCTCACGTCGGTGAGGCACGGACCTTGCGCTCGATACTCGGTGCGCGTGCCCTTCATCTCCTGATAGCGACCCTGCGCGTCCTTCCACATGAGAAAATCGCCGCCGCCGCAGTTCTCGGCCCAGCCCCAGCGTTTCGCGTTCGCTTCGACGGGCAAGGTCATGAGCGGGCGCACGTCCGTGATGAAACAACGCCGCTGCACGCGCCCCGGCTCGAAGCAGATGCTCTCGCCAAAGCTGCCTACCGCCGCCTGATCCCAGAATTGATTGTGCCCCCAGCCGATGAGGCAGAGCTGCGCGTGCGACGCCGCGCATACGCCGCCGTAGCGGGCATGCACCATCTGGAAAACGAGCTCGCGCCGCGACTTCGGCGGCACACGCACCCACGCGAAACCATGAAACCATTGCCCGTCATGCGGCAGTCGGCCCTTCTCCGCGCGGATGTGCCAGTTCTTCGAAATCTGCACCGGAATGCCCGTCGGCGTGCCATCGGGCTCGCAAAGCATCGGAGTGAAGCCCGTGATTGGCAGATGCTTCTCCTGCGTGAACATCAATCGCGCCACCGTGGGCTCATCGGTGTCATTGCGCAGCGTCACACGCCAGCGGTCGATGCGATCCAGATGCTCCTCCGGGTAATAGGTGCCGCCCGCATTGCTCCACCGCTCCTCCGGCAGCGCCAGCCGATGACAACCGAGCGCCTCATCCCGCGTCACCGCCAGTTCCGACTCCACCACGGCTTTCGAAGCACTCGCGACGACCTCCAGCAACACACTGCGACTGCCACTCACCTTTTTCCCGCCATGTCGCAACTCCATCACCGCCTCGCTTTCACTCTCCAGACGAAACGCGAGCCTGTCCGGCCACGCACTGATCTCGAGCCGCGCCGTGCCGCTGAACGCCTTCCCTTCCGCATCCGCAAACCTCAGCCCCTCGATCACCACGCGCTGAAAAAAGCGCCCGCTTTCCACGAAGCGCACCGGCTGCTGCCACTCGTCCTCCGGCTGCGTGTGTCCGTTGCAAACAAACCGCCGCCCCTCCGCGGTCACCGCACACTCCCACTCGCCCTCCACCGTCCGCATGCGCCGTGTGTCGAAAAGCATCTTCTGCCTCCCAAACTGGAACCCGAGGTTCTCCTCCTTCGTCCGCTCCGGTCGCTGAAACATCTGCGGCGGCCCATTCACCCACCAAAGCCCCGTTTGATCCTCCACCCGCGGCATCCAATCAACCAGCGACGGCTCGGCGGCGAGGGTGAGTGAGGTTAAAATCAGCAGAATGCAGGC
>JBJONJ010000303.1:0-3159 GCA_046051905.1 Verrucomicrobiota bacterium | reverse complement strand
CCAGGCCGGGCTCCCGTTGGAGCGAAAAGAAATTGTCGCGCACATCGAGGCCATGCGGCGGGAACACACCGAGCTTCCGCACGAAGAGGCGCTTCACCTGCTCCTCGGCGCGGCGCACGGTGGCGGTCGAGGCAATGATCTTGGGCTTCACCTTCTTGCCGCCGACGGTCCAGGTGCAGAGTTCATCAATCGCAGCCTCATACAGCCCCACCATGGAGCCCAGAGGGCCGCTGATTAGGTGAAGCTCATCCTGAATGATCAGATCTGGCGGACGGAGCGGCGGGTGCGTTTCTACCCTGCTCGCCGGCAGTCCGGATTCGCCATTGGCGAGGTGATTCGCCCGGTCATCCACCTCGGGGGACAGAAAGCCGTGGCGGCTGCACCAGCCGTTCACTTTACCGAAGAGCATCTGGAGTTCGCCCTTCCAGGGGAGCTGGGCAAACTTGTCCACGGTCGCCACCAGGACTGACGGTGGATTGCGGTAGATCTCCTCGTCCACCACCATGACCGGCAGTCCCTCGCGCTTGGCTTTCCGTTCGGAAAACGGACACTGTCCGTGGGAATCACCGCAGTAGAGGATCGTGCGTCCGATGTCGCTGGGGGCTTTGTAAACCTTGATGTGCTGGTCGTTCGTGATGGCGCTGCCGCACCATGGGCAGGAGGTGAGCTGGGCCGGCGTTCCCCAGCCTCCGCCTCCGCCCATGCGGATCGCCTCATCGGCAGCATTAGTGGAGTTGGGGGTGGTCTTTGCACCGACGTAGAGGCCGATGCGGAACGGCGTCTTGCCCCACGTGGCCTCGTCAGCCTTCCGAATCTCCTCGCAGGCACACATGAGGGTGGCGGCACGTTGGAACTGCTGGAGCGTCAACAGGCGCAGCGTGTAGCGCATCAGCACGGCAAGGCCGTGCTCGCCGCTGTGTCCCTCGATCACGCCCTGGAGACGGCGCAGGGCCAGCACATAGGCCGTGAGGCCGAGATAGGCTTCCGTCTTGCCACCGCCTGTCGGGAACCACAGCAGGTCGGCCAGAGCTTCCTGCTCGGAACTGCGTTCAGGGTGATTCAAGTCGGTGAGGCTGGGCAGGTTGATGAGCACAAAGGCAAGCTGGAAGGCACGCCAGCTCCGGTTTCGGCCGATGTCGAGCTTGGTCAGCGCTTCATCGCCCTTCTCGCCGCCTTTGCGAACTTGGCGTGCATAGATGCCGCGCACGCGCTGGCTCGCCATGGCCCGATTGGCGAAACGAAAAGCCTCCAGCGCCTGCGGGTTGCGCTTCAAGAGTTGAATGCCTGCCCGCAGGCGTTCCAGTGCCTTGCGGCAGCCTGCGACGGCGTCTGCCGCGGCTTCGTGGTGCTCGGCGAGGTTTTCCTCAGGCAGCGCGATCTTGGCCTCCTCCTCGTCGATCCAGTCGCTGTAGGCATCCGCCAGACGCTTCAGGTTCACGTTCAGGGCCGCCTCTGGCAGTTCGGCCAGTTGCTTCATGTCGAAGATCAGGCCCGTCAGCGCGGGATTGTCCCGCTCATCAGGTGGAGACACCTGCTTCACCAGCGCCTCGGGAATGTAGCGTGTCTCAAGCTGCGTGGCCCGCGTGGAGTCGCCGGTTGCGGCGGTAGCATGGACAGAGACGCCATGGCCGACGGCAAACTCCAAGCGCCGGCGATACAGCATGCTCAGGGTTTTCTGTTCCTTCGCGTGCAGCGGGTCCAGTTTGCTGGCGTCGTGGTTGGGTTTGTAGCGCTTGGTGAAAATGGGGCTGCCCTCTTCACTCGCGATCACCAGACGGGGCTGGAACACCCACCAGGCATCGCGGGGACGCTGCTCCTTCTGGCGGTTGGCCAGGAAGACCGTCACGGTTCGCTGGCCATTGCGCTCGCGCACCCGTCCGGCCACCTCGATGGCACGGTCGGGCTCCGGCTTCCATTTGGGGAGGTCGCCCACCTTCAGGGGAATGGGCGGGCTCGTGGCCTCGATGGGGATGCGGTGCCAGGTCCGGGCAGCATTGCCCGCCTTGGTGGTTTGGAGTCCGCTCTCCCGCTGCTCATAGCGACCATAGGACACTTTGATCACCAGGTTCTTCGCCTCGGAGTCCACCACAAAGGTCATGCCCATGGCAGAGGGGAACATCGAGTCAATCCCGGCACCCTCGGCCTCCGTCGCTCCTTCCTCAGGCGTATCAGCCCCCGCGGTGGCCACGCCTTCGAGTTCATCGGGTGCTATTCCGACGTTCTGCGGTGCGAGCAGGCCGATCAGGTAGCGCCCACCGGGCTTCTCCCCCTGCGGCAGTTCCTCATCAGGCTTGCTGGGGCCGAGAAGATCACGCGACACCATGTCCACGAGTTCACGCCGCAGCGTGTCCCGGTGCTTCGTGGGGGCGAGGGGAGCGGACTCCTGAGGCATGATTTCCGTTTCTGCAGATTTGCTCCCAGCCCTCGGGACTGGCGTTGCAAAGTGATCAAGTGGAGAGCCTTTCCCTGGTGATTTTTTCGCCATGATTGGCAACTCACATGGCCGAGGGGAATTCGCAAGCTCAGGCTGTTTTTTCCACCTGCTCAACGAATCGGAAAATCCCCATGGACTCCGTAAGCAGGACCGTCGATTTCAGCCTGTCCATTGTCACGTTTGCGGTAAATGCCTGAGTAGAAGAACTCCAATGATGAAAGGTTCACTTCCCGGTAGGTAAAGTCGTGCAGAATCCGGCGCAGACGCATCTTGCGCTCGTCTCCTTTGCCGAGGTCCACAGTTCCTGTGAGGTTCAAGTAGGAGCTGGCGATGAAGTAATTCAATCCAGCTGCAAACATGCTGGCTCTCGCGTCATGCTTGCTGAGTTTAAAGTCCAAATGGACGGGGCGAAAGGTGCACATCCAAAGCGAAAAGGCCGCTGCACGGCGGGTCATGAATGGCTTGGGCGAATTGACGCGAACCCCCAGTCTCGCGACTTCGTCGAGGAGCATCTTGGCGTTCTCCTCAGAGATGCCTTTGTCTTTTTCCAGTTGGGTCACGACTTTGTGGAACCTCCCAATTCCATACACTTCCCGACAGAACCGTCCCAACATCAGTCGTAACGCGTGGTAATCGATACAGATCGTCTCTCGATCCTTCATCAAGCCACCGTTCGCCATAAAGTAGCGGGTAGCCAGATTCTCAAAGGCCTCTGCCATGGCGGC
>JBJONJ010000302.1:0-9202 GCA_046051905.1 Verrucomicrobiota bacterium | reverse complement strand
GTTAGATAAATCTCTGGCTAAAGCTTCGACCTCCAAAGCAGCGGTATTGTGACCATTGGCTTTCAATAAATCTATGACCTGTGTAATGGGATTATCTATGCTCATGATATTTGATCATTTGATGGCACCACCTCGACGCCCTCCATTGGTTATAACCTGCCAGCCTCCTCCCAATCGGTCTGGCCCCCAGTGTAACATTGGCGCGACTTTACCTTCAATAAGCCACTGAGGTCGGGTTAGCTGAACTGATGTTTCTACAGAAGCAGTGCTAGAAGGCGGTAATGCTAGGTTCTGAATTCGAAGAGCAGGGGTTACACCAGCTGATCCACGAGTAACAAATATGCCTGAAGCAGTGCCATGTGCAGATTCCACAACTAAAAACTGATCTCCAACACGACCACGGCTGACATAAATTTGACCATCGAAACTATCTACTAAATTGCGCGCTGTTTGTTGCGACAATCCTCGGCTCTTGAGTAGCTGTCTGACCGAGTTGTTTTTTAGCGGAATTAAATTAGGTGAATTAACCAAGGAGGGTGATCTCGCAGTAGTTTGCACATACGAATGCGAGAGCGAGACAGGTGCCTTCATAACTAGGTTCGTAACCTGTGCGACAGGGACTACAAACGACATGGCGGTATCCCCGTATTCGGCAGTATTCCGCTCAAAACCTATGGCTTGAAAGGCAAGGCTTGTATTGGATTGTGTGTCAATTCCCGGACCGTTCCACATGCGTATCAATGCTGTACTGGTGACATCCGCGCCGTGAGCTACCGCAACGGTGGATACGCCAAATGTCACTGGCTCGGCTAGAACTCCGGCGACTGCTTCACCAACACCCGCAGCTGCTTGAGCCGTGTTGGCCACATAAAACTTCGCTACTTCCAGTCTGTGAATGGAATCTTGCAATTGTTCCGACTGGAAAGCTAATGTGGCTGATTTTCGCTTCAAGCTCAGGCGTCCGGCATTTGTTTGGATCTCGCGTGCTTGTGATTCCGTAAATGGTCCTTGATAGTAAAAGTTACCCGTTGGCTTGAATGCTTGAAACATGCCATCCTTTTCTGTTGCCCAGCCAATGTAATAGCCATCGGCGATGTTTCCCGTGATGAATAGTTTTGGCTCAGCATCAGCGATCACCCGTTCTTCAAGGCCTTGCACATCCACTTTGTTCACCGGATCGTTGTGGCAATAAGAATAAAGGTTGAGAGATTCTTCTTCTCCTAGGGGTTCTCTGCTGAGCCATTGTCCGGTGATCGAATCATAGTAGCGCTGGCCGAAGTAGTAGAGGCCGGTTTCTTCATCGAGATACTTTGTCGCCCAGCGCCAGGGGTTGGTGTTGGCTTTGGGGCCTGATGCAGAAATTTTCTCACCGAAGGGGCCATAAGCGTAGGAGGCTAACAGATTCTTTTCAATGTCTGTAAGCGCAATCACATGGCCGGTGCCGTCATAAAGGGGAATAATGTTCTGTGTGCTGTTACCCTTTGTTTCAGAGATCAGCAACAGGCCTCCCGCACCCCCCGCCGTCGCCGAGGCTTTGGCGGGCAAGCCCGCCTCTCCGTCAGCAATATCGGGGCCCCAGAGGTATTTGCGTTCTAACAAGGTGAGTCCGCTGGGGAGTTGGTGGCGTTCGTAGAGTAAGTCCCAATCATCCCAAACGAAGGTGATGATTTTTTCGGAGATGACGGCACCGTTTTGATATTCGAGAACGTGTTTTTTGACACGACGTCCTTCGGCATCATAGGTGTATGTTAGATCATAAGCATGTTGCGCTGTCGTGTGGTTTTTGGTGCGGGCGCGTACGAGTTGGTTTTTCGCATCCCAGCCGTAGTCCCATTGGGCGTTGCTTTGGCGGTTTCCGGCGGCATCGTAGGTGAGGGTTTCGTTGGCGGGGGGGAGCCAGACGGAGCCTTTTTTCACGGCCTTAGCATCGGGGCTGGCGAGTGGGTTGGCAGGCGGGCTGCCCGCGCCTTCGCCCGCTCCTTCGAGGATGGCGAGGGTGTTCCAAGGTTTCCATTCGCCGGCGGGGTTGGTGGTGGTGAGGGTGGCTTGGTGGGTGCCGGTGAAGTTTTGGATTTCTGTGCCGTTGAACCATACGCGGGCACTGGGGTGGGCGGTGAGGGTGAGGGTTTTGTTTTGGCTATTGGTCCAGGCGATGGTGCGGTTGAGGAGATCGCTAGTGTTGGCGGCGCCTTTGTCGGTGCGGCGTCCGATGCCGTCGAATTGATATTGAAAAGTGGCGAGTGTGGAGTGAGCAGTGTGCAGTGTGTCGTGAACGGCGGATGTGAGCTGGCCGGATGCATCGTATTGGTAGGTCCAGGTGCCACCCGCTGTTTGGCATTTGAGGCGGCGGTTTTGCGCGTCGAAGGATTGTGCGGGGTTTTGCGGGTCGATGAGGTAGTCGAAGCTGGGGGCGGCGGGGACGTTGGAGCCTGCGAATTCGATGCGACCGGCGATGCCGCGTGTCCAGGTTTGTGTCACTGAGTTGGTGCCATCGCTCCAGTGGTAGCCGGTAATGCGCCCTGCTCCATCGCGCTGGGGAGTCGCGGTGAGTCCGCCGCTGGCGAGGTCGTTGATTTGGTCGCTGGCTGCGTTGGGAGCCAGGACGATGGTGTGGAGAGATGCACCGTCGCGTTTGAGTTCTGTGCCGATGTGTCGGCCGCTGGTGTCGGTGGCAGTGAGGATTTGATAGCCTTTGAGAATTCCGGCGCTATAGGCGGTGGCGCTTGGGCGTCCGTTGGTGTAGGCAAAGGTGCGGAACCCGGAGGGATCGGTGAAGGTTTTTATCGCGCCGGAGCGGTTGTAGGTGAATGCGTGGCTGAAGGCGGGAATTTCAAAGGGGCCGCTTTCGACTTGAGGCCAGTTGATGGCGGATAGGTCGCGGGCACCGTCTGTGGTAAAGGTGTAGTCTACTTGTCCGCCACGGGCGAGGCTGGAGGTTTTGGGGAGTTCGCCCGCGTAGGTGGTGGTTTGCTGGGACTGGTCAGCGTATTTTTTCTTGGTTTGGGCAAGGGCGTGGTTGTAGTGGGTCTCGGTGGCGGCTCCGGTAGCGGCGGTGATGGTTTGTTGGTAGCCGTCGTTGGTGGTGGCGAGGCTTTGGGTGCGGGCGATGATGTTGCTGCCACTGATGGTTTGGCTGGTGCCATTGAGGGAGGTTTGTGTCGTTTTGCCGTCGATGGTGAGTGTTTCGGTGCCGTTGCTAATCGTGTGTTCGGCGAGGATGTTGCCGCGTCCGGGGGCGGTGAGGCTCGTGAGTGTGCCGTTGGGGTTGAAGTTGGCGGTGTGGGTTTCGCCTCCTTGAGTGAAGTTGATGGCGGCGAGGGAGCCATCCGCCCGCCATGTAGGGGTCAAGCTGGTGGTTGGGACACCCGTGCCGCTCAGGGTGTTGGTGGCGGCAAGGCCGAGGTTGTTGACACCAGTGGTGCGGGTCCAGCCTTTGCTGGAGGTGGTGGTGATGGTTTTGGCTGTGTGGTTTGGGGTGGAGGTGATGGTTTCCTCGCTGCCGTTGATCTTGGTGACGTTGACTCCGCTGGAGGGTGTCCATTCGGATTTCAAGACCTCGCGCATGCCGCTGTCTTCCGTTATGCTGAGAGTGGTGACGACCTTGCCGTCGGCTACTGTCGTGATGGATTGGGTGTAGCGGTCGGCGGCACCGAGGGCACCGTTGCCATCGATGTCGATGCCACTGCGGGTGATGGCTCCGCCGGCATGGTAGGGATCGCTTTCTTCGATCGTGATTTTTCCTGTGGGCTCGGTGGTGATGACGCGCTGGAGCGCACTGCCGGGCAGGCTGTAGGTGAAGGTGGTTTCTGCTGGGGTGTTGCCAGATTTTTGGGGTGTGATGATTTTGTGGATGCGGCCCCAGGCATCGGTGTGGGTTTCCTGATAGGTTCCGGGGGCGTCGGTGATTTCTGTTTTTGTGACGAGTAGGCCGTTGGCGACGGAAAGAGCATTCCCTTTGGTGCCGCCGAAGGCCATGGTAGGACCGGAAGTTTCCGCCACGGTGCCGTCCTCGTTGCGCACGGTTTGTTTGTGCTCGCCCAGCAGATTGTTGCGGGTGAGTTCTGTGGAGTTGGCATTGTGGGTGATGGTGGCGTTGTCGCTTACGCCGTTCCATGTGATGTTGGAAGACAACAAACGGCCGAACGAGTCTCTGGTCACCTCCGATTCAGTCCCCTGCTGGATGTCGTTGCCCGAGTATGCGGTGGTGGTATTGAGTGAGCTGAAGTTGTAGGTGGCTGAAATTCCATTGGCAACCACTTCACTGGGACGGTCGAGCACGTCGAAGTTCGACAATCCGGTCGTCAGTCCCAGAGGCGAGGTTACCGAAGTGGTGCGCGAACGGTTGCCGTCGAAGGTCCATGCCGTGGCGATGGTCGAAAAATCATCCTTCCACTTCTTGGGCATGCCCCATGCGGTGAATTCGCCTGCCGGCACGGCGGCCCCAGCCGTCTTGAGGGTGTCTCCCAACAGGAGATTCTCGCTCGAAGCCGTGGTGAATCCGCGCGCGTTCCAGTTTGTGGTGACTTCGCTTCCCCTCGAAATACTGCCACCGGACAACAAGCCTTCCGTCGTTACGAGGGAGCCTGAGCCATCCGCCGCGATGGTCCAAGCAAAAGTCGCTCCAGTGCCGTCGGAGCGCGACAACTTGTGTGGCAGGCCCGGCATGCCGGTGGAGAGCGTGCCCATCTCCAGCTCGGCGGTCGCAACCGAAGAGCCGTCTTTCGTGACCGAGGCACCAGTGGTTGCGGAGTATTGCTTAAGTGACGCAGGACCGGTGAAGTCAAACCAGTCAGTGGCAATGGTCTGGTTGTTGAATTTGCGGGTGATCTTCCACGCCGTACCATCCGCCGCACCTGATGTTACCCACGCTCCCGCAGTAAGAGCAGCAAGCATACCGTGTTCATTCCATTCGGCATGCAGGGCGGGCTTCAGGCCGTCGAAGTCGATGTCCAGTGTTTCGGCAAGCTTGCCATACCGAAATGCCGGATCGTCCACGTCAGCAGGCACTGGAGTTCCCACGATGGTCTTTCCAGCGGCGGCATAGCTCCAGTCGGATGGGGAAGCATCGCCGAAGGGGTCCAGAGTATCGGAGGCTAGTTCGCCCACGAGCTGGCTGTCAAGGAACGTGCTGACCTTGGCCGCGTATTCGAAATCATAGATCCAAGGAACCGGGGAAAGGTTGGTGGTGTCGATTCCGATCTCCTTGCGCCACTTTTCCTGCTGGCCTTGAGACAACTTGAGAACCCACTTGTAGTTGCCATCGAAATACCACCACCAGGCGGTGGTCCACGGTGCTCCACCCCAGAGGGCATATGTGTAATCATACCAACTATCCCAACCAGCCCCGTTGTTTGGAAGATGGTGTATCGCTGAAATTTCGAAATTTTCGTTCGCATTGCCGTTAGCCTGGAGTTTTTCCGGGTCGGTGGGATGGGCGGTGGTGCCAGCTCCAGGTTTGGTAAATGTCCAGGTCCGCACGACCGGCAGATTGTCGATGCCGACAACTTGCCCGGCCACCGGCACGGATGCGTTCTCGGTGCGGCGGTAAACCGTGATCGTATAGCCACCGTAGTGGCTTGAGTTGTAGGTAATATTGGCGATCAGGTCGCGCCCGACAACCTGCTTGAGGCGGGGACGATCCCAGTCACGATAGAGAGTTTCTTGATCATAAACTGTGCCGCCGGGGGCATAAGGCCATGCCGACTGATAAGGCCATGCCAACTGCGGTAGCGACTGGGTGCGTGTGGTGCGATTGTTCTCATAGACGACGTGATAATCATTGACGCTGCCAGCCAGACGCAGGGCGTAGGCGGAATCAAAGCGCCTAACAGGCGAGATTTCGTTGACGATTCCGTAGGTCGATCCAGTGGAGGACATTCCATACTCGTTTTCCAACGCATCGGGCATGGAGCCAGCCGAGAGCATGCCGCTACCAGCCCCATTCAAACCGGGGCCAAGATCGATTCCAAAGAGCAGGCTCGGCCGAGGATTGAGTTCAAAACCTCCGTCAATCGTATTTTCGACTAAAACTTGATTGACTAAATCTAGTTTGAATTTAGCAGCAGGGGTATCCAACCCACGTGTGAAATTAGGTTGGAAGAGAGAGTAAAACTGACAGCCGACACTCCAATTCTTTTCGTAAGCGCGATGATAAGCGTCCGAATAACCCGAGGCGGAAGGATTGAGCATGCTTGCGGCCTTGAGCTGGTAGCCCGTTTCAACGAACTTCTTGACGAGCCACGGCCCATCCTCCGTTTCTCCGCTGGCGGTGGCGACCCACGAACAGCTAATGCTAGTCCCGGGAGTCGAACTAAACAGGCCGACATCACCGGATGCGCCGCCACCCTCGATGACGAATGATCCGTTGGCGGGATTGAAACGCGCAGGGGCATCAGCGACCGAGAGTTGATGCCACCGGCTCCGGCTGAGAATCCTCACTGTGCCGCCAATTTGCCGCCCTTGTGCACCTTGTGCGGTGGCCCGCACCACAGCCCGCTTCGGATATTTTATAGAGAAGCTAACATCCTGCTTCTTCAGTGGTCCGGGGATCTTTTCATCGAAGGAAGGATCTTCGTAGTATGTGCCGCTGACCGTCATCGCCGAGGTGTCGCTTTCGCTGATTTGGAACCGGGTGGCGGATTCCTCGCCGTCAATGTTGGACGCACCCAAGGTGGATGGCTGCCACGTAAACGGCGATAGCCCCCCCTCATCAATGACCTTCATGGGATTGTCGTTCTCGCCGTATCGGATGTCTTCACGTGCATGTCCGCTACCGGTGAAGTTCGTCCGCTCGAACGCCGAGGGCCAGAGCACGACACGGAGCCCCCTAATTCTCTGTGCCAGTTGGCGCAGGATTTCCTGGTGATTCTGCGGTGTGGCGCGAGGTAACGATGGGAAATCCCCAGCCCGGAAGAAGTCAATCGTCCCCGCCGGACCAGTGCCTTCCAACTCGCCAACACTGACATTGGCGTAGGATGTCACGATACGGTCAAACTCCGCCACGGCCTGATTGACGAGCGCCACGCGGACCGCCACGCCGTGGGCGTTGATCGCCGACTCCGAGGGATTGGACCCAACACCGACCCAGTTGATCGGGGAGTCGTCGGGGACCTGTGCGGCGGCGTTGGTGTATTCGTTCGAGAGCTGGGCGCGGACTTGCTCACGCTGAACCAGAATCCGCTGCCGGTCTGACAGCGAGGTGATCACATCGTGGATTGTCTGAGCGGGCAGGCTGGTGCAGGCAGCCACAAAACTAGCAATGAAAGAAAAGATCCTGAGCATGGCATGCAATCAATCAACAATGACTTCCAGTTGCAATTGGGGATGATCTTGCTGCATCAAGTTCGTGCCTGTTGCCTGTTCCGTGGCATTCCCCAAGCCGTCCCCATCAGGATCGAGCGAGGCATCTAGGCCTCCCAGCGTCGAAGTAGTGACAAAAGGATTGTAGCCAAACGTCACTTCCAAGATATTAGAAAGACCGTCGCCATCGAAGTCTGCGTTCATCGCATCATCGAGGTTGTTGATTCCCTCGAAATCCCCGTAATGCAAGCGCAGGAAAAATTTGTCGGAATCGCTGTGGATTCCCCGATGATGCCCACCTTCGCCGAAGTGCATGAAAGGTGCGTATTGCCAGTCGATGAGATCCATCGAAAACTGCATGAAATACGTGCGCCCTGCCACGCCATCCCAGTCCGCGTTGTAAGTGCCCTGCAATCCTTTGGTGAATTGGATCTGCGGTTGTGCCGCTGGATTGGCCCCTGCAAGTAAGCAACAGGAAGACAATCCGATGACGAAGAATCCGTTACGAGCAGAGAATTTCATGGTTCACCTCCCTTCTCTGTCGCAGTGTTTTCATGCACGGTTCGTTGCCAAAAGTGAACGGTTACATCCTTTGGCTTGGGAGGGTTCGCCAGCAAGTATGCCTTTCGTTCCTCGTATTCACGATTGCGCTTTACTTCCGACTCTGCCATGCGCGTGCCCTCTGCCCGATAGAGAGCGTGCATGTCCTGGATGAGTTTAAGAGAATCTGGATCAGGATTTTCCGTCTCGATCACAAAGGCCGGTTCTCCCTCCGGAATCGGCGGGATGCTCGGAGCAACGTATTCAATGCCCCGTTCCGCAAAACGTTTCGCTCTCATCACGGTATCCTCGTTGCTGATTCCCAGGAACAAATCGTATTTTCGCAAATCACCATTCGTGCCGTCTTTGGCCTCAAAACAACCGAATCCACAGAAGTGATTGAAATCAACGTTAGACCAAATGGTCACCGCCCGATCCATTCCGCCGTTGGGATAAACCGTGACGCGCGCACGCTTACGATCATAAACCGTGGCCGATACGAATACGATGCGGGTTTTGCGGAATTCCGCATGGCGTGCCGCGAGGCGTGCAAGAATCTCCGGATCAGTGATGGGGTTGGCGGGAACTGGCGCAGGCGGATCGGGGATTCCCGGATCAGCAACCCGATTGACGGTCAAAGTGATGGTGCCCTCCACGGGCGGCAGACCATGCATGGGAGGAGCTTCAATGACATCCAGTAATTTCACCTGTGTGCTTTCGACTTGAAAATCAGGCTTTGCGACGGTGGCTGGTGAAGGCGTCGTAGAGCCGTTCGTATTCAGTTCCGGTATCGAAGCAATCGTTTCTACGGGCGCTTGCCTAATAGCGGAATCTGATGAAATTGTCACGGATTCCTCGCCGCACACGCAGCTCATCATGAGGCAAGCAGTGGCTAAAAATCGTGTAACTGTCATCATGCTCCAATCTTGCGTGTAAGTAGGAATACAGGCAAGCATGATTCTGTTGGAATTACGAAAAAATCTTCATTCTTATGCGGTCTGATTCCATCGTGATATTCTCACTTGATCGAGACTAAACATGGAGAACCGTAAGGATAAGGGTGTAGATTGTCCTGAGTTCACTCAATTGCGCATGTTCAATCAACAAGTCATACTTATATCCAGTGCCCCACTTTCTCCCCCTACCCAATCCACATCTCCAAATCCGCCATAGCTGCCCTTACGTTTCCTTTTGAGCCTTCTGCGATCTGGCGGGTGATGGTGATAGGGACGCGCCATCGTTTCGCGAGGAATGCCGCGAGAACCTCGTTTTCCGGGGGCTGGAGCCGGACTGATTGAAACCGAGTTTGGAATCGTTCGGTCAGGCTACCAAGGTCGAGGTTCGTCGTGCCGAGGAATGCGTG
>JBJONJ010000301.1:0-9629 GCA_046051905.1 Verrucomicrobiota bacterium | reverse complement strand
CCCCAGGACTCCGAAAAGCTCCAGAGGGCTGGAGCACTCCAAAACGCTGACGCGCTCGCCTTGCTGGTTGTGCCAGCATCATTGGTCGGAAACTGGAAGGCTGAAGTCGCGAAGTTCGCGCCCGATTTGCGACTCTTCATCGCGCATCCTTCCCAGACCACTCGCGAGCAGCTCGATCTCGCCGTTCAACATCCCGCCGAGGCCCTTCGCGACTACGATGTGATGCTCACGACCTACCAGTTCCTTCAGCGCACGGAGTCCTGGCAGCTTCATCCCTGGAGCCTCGTCATCCTCGATGAAGCGCAGGCCATCAAAAACAGTGGCAGCAGCTCGGCGAAGGCCGTGAAGCGCCTGCAAGCCCCCGCCCGCATCGCCTTGACCGGCACACCGGTCGAGAATCGCCCCGGCGATCTCTGGAGCCTCTTCGATTTTCTCAATCCCGGCCTGCTCGGCGGCAGCGCCTCCTTTGCCGAGGCCGTGAAACGCTGCGCGAAATCCAGCGAAGGCTTCGCGCCGCTGCGTCGGCTCGTGAAGCCCTACATCCTGCGCCGCATGAAGACGGATCGGCGCATCATCACCGATCTGCCGGATAAAATTGAGCTCAAAGCCTTCTGCGGCCTCACCAAACGCCAGGCCACCATCTATGCGAAGCTCGTCGATCAACTCGCCAAGATGCTCGCCGACAAGGAGATGGAGCCCATCAAGCGACAGGGCCTCGTGCTCGGCTTCCTGCTCAAGTTCAAGCAAGTCTGCAACCACCCCAGCCACTGGAATGGCGATGGTGCCTGGGCTCCCGCCGATAGCGGCAAATTCGCCCGCCTCGCCGAGATCTGCGGCGAACTCGCCGAGAAACGTGAGCGCGCCCTTATCTTCACGCAGTTCCAGGAAACCTGCGATCCGATCGCTCGCTACCTGAGCACGGTGTTCGGCCGCGAAGGCCTCATCCTGCATGGCGGCACCAGCGTGAAAAAGCGCCCCCAGCTCGTCGAAGCCTTCCAACAGCCCGGCGGCCCGCCCTTCATGGTCATCAGCGTCAAGGCCGGCGGCACCGGCCTCAACCTCACCGCCGCCAGCCACGTCATCCACTTCGACCGCTGGTGGAACCCCGCAGTCGAAAACCAAGCCACCGACCGCGCCTTCCGCATCGGCCAGCAGAAGAACGTCATCGTCCACAAATTCGTCTGCCAAGGCACCATCGAGCAGCGCATCGATTCCCTCATCGAAGACAAACTCGCCCTCGCCCAAGACCTCATCGGCGACGGCACCGGCGCCGAAAAGATGCTCACCGACATGAGCAGCGAAGAGTTGCTCGATTTCGTGAAGCTGGATGTCAGCGCGGTGGAGTGACTTTCCACGACTCAACCGACCGGCCAGGAATGCATCGAGGCTGTGATTGATGCGTCGCCATCAATCGCCGGAAAACCATGCTTTCGAGATGGAGGAGAGTCGTTCAATCAAGCCGCCAAAAGACGTTCATACCGCGCCCGATCCGCCTTGCTGAAGCAGCAGAAGATCACCGTCTGCATCGAGGCTGACGACTGCAAAAACGACTTCACCGTCTCCACAGCGATTTCCGCCGCCTGATCCGCCGGGAAGCGATACATACCCGTCGAGATGCACGGGAAGGCGATGCTTTGCAGCGCATGTTTCACGGCCAGTGCCAGCGAGTTTTGGTAACAAGCCCGCAGCAGCTCCGGCTCCCTATTCTCGCCTCCATGCCAGACCGGCCCTACGGTATGAATGACATGCCGTGCCTTCAGGCGATAGCCCTGGGTCATCTTTGCCTCGCCCGTGCGGCACCCGTTCAGCGTCATGCACTCCGCTACCAATTCCAGCCCGGCAGCCCGATGAATCGCCCCATCTACGCCGCCACCGCCCATCAATGAGGTGTTCGTCGCATTCACGATGGCATCGACATCGAGCTTCGTGATGTCGCCTTGGAGGACTTGGAGTGTGGGAGTCATGCGTCCGGTGTCATCCCAAGCTCCAGGCGCCGGTGGCGAGTGCTGAGGTGGTCATTCAGCAGGGTCAGGGCGCTCCGGCTTCCTGGGCCTGTTTTTGGCTTTCGGCGTTGAGCTTGGCGATGGGGTAGGGGACTTCCTGGCCGTTGGCGGGCATGCGGAGGACCACATGGGCACCTTCGAGGCGGACGAAGCCGGCACGGATGGTCTTCCCTTCGAGGTTGGTCCAGCTCATGATGGGCGGGAGGGATTTTTTCGGCGCGGCGGGCGTGGTGGAGGCGACGGCGGGTTTGATGCCGGGGAGGATGGCTCCTTCCTTGATCCATTCAGTGATCTTGCGGATGTCACCGCTGGCGAGCTGGTCTTTGGGCGGCATGTGCCTCTCGTGGCTCGCGTTGACGATGACCTCGAGGAAGTGACTGCCATCAGGATTGCCGGGACGGATCTGGGCCACGTCATTGTCGGCGATGTCGAGCTTGAAGGTTTCGAGGTCGTCAAAGACGAAGCCACCTTTGCGTTTGCCGGTTTTTTCGCTGTGACATTCGTAGCAGTTCTTTTCGAGGATGGGCTCGATGTCTTTTTTGAAGTCGGCGGCACAGGCCGCGGCGGTGGTGAGAAGCAGGAGGCAGAGGGGTTTCATGGGCGCGTGCCGGTGAAACGTAGCTTGGCGGCCACGACTTAATTCTGCGAGACCTTTTTCCCTCCTTCGAGGAGACGTTCGAGGCTTTCATCCGGCTTTACGCCCTTCTTCAGCGCGGCGGCGTAGGACGCCCGGGCTTTTTCCCACTGAGGCGGATCCCAAGTGGCGTAGAGGACGGCGAGGTTGAAGTGCGCCTCGCCATGGTTGGGGTCGATGGCGAGGGCAGTTTTGAACTCGCGCTCGGCCCGCTCCATGAGGCTGAGCTTGGTGGAAATGATGCCGAGGTAGTGGCGGGCGCTGGCGTTCTGGGGGCTTTTTTCGAGGCTCTTTTCAAAAAAGGTCATGCTGTCTTTCCAGCGCTCCTGTTTGAAGTAGGTGACGGCCATGGCGTAAGTGGCGTTGGCATTGTCCACTTCGTAGGCGAGGGCCTTTTGCAGAGCGGCCTCTGACTCGGCGAATTTGCCGGCGCGTTGCTGGGTCATGCCAAGGCCGATGAGGGCATCGATGTTTTTGGGCTCGGTGCGGAGAGCGTCCTCGTAGGCTTTGGCGGCGGCGGTAAAGTCACGGTTTTTATAGGCCTCGCTGGCACGGATGAGGAGAGTGGCGATCGAACCCGGAGCGGCTGTGGCGCTGGCGGCGATGAGGGTGGCCTGAACGCCGTTGGAGCCGATCAATTCCTTGGCGGCGGGGTCTTTGAAGAGCTTTTCCTCCTCCGGGCTGAGGGTCATGCGGGTGTTTTTGAGCTCCTCGACCTGCTTGAGCAGATCCGTGGAGGCGTTTTCCATTTTGGAGAGCTGGGCAATGATGAGTTCCTTGGCCTGCTGCTGACGGTTTTGCATGCGAAGCTGGCGCATGATGATGTTGCGCAGCATCTCGTTTTCCTGGGTGATGAGGGCATTTGGTTCATTCGAGCCGGCGGCGGGCATCTCCTTCAGCTCTTTGAGCTGGCGGGTGAGGTCGGCGACCTGCGTCTGGTAGGTGGCGCTTTCCTGGCGGAGGGCGGTGAGCTGGCCTTGGAGTGTGGTGACCTCTCCCCGGAGCTTGGCGATCTCCTCATCCTTTCGGGTGACGTCAGCTTTGAGCGTCTCGACCTGCTTTTGCGTGGCGGTGAGTTCCTTCTGAAGGCGCTCGTTTTCGGCGATGAGCTTCTTCATGTCGCCGCTGGCGGTTCTTTTCTTCAAGGCATCCACATCAGCCTGGAGACCGAGGGATTTGGCAGAGGCGGCGTCACGCTCCTTCACGGCCACATCGCGGGCTTTCAGAGCGTCGTCGCGTTCTTTGACGAGTTTCTCGCGTTCGGCGTCGATCTTGGTCTTTTCCTGAGTCACGGAGGCGAGGCTGTCCGTGGCGGTTTTCAGTTTGGCGGTGGCATCCGCAGCCGCTTTTTCGGCAGCGGCAAGCTGGCGGGCGTTTTTGGCGAGCTCGGCTTCGACAGCGGCTTTTTGCTGCTTCAACTGGTCGAGCTGGCTGTTGGCGGCGCGGCCTGACTCCACCTCTTTTTGCATGCCAAGAATGGCTTGCTCGAGGGCGACGGCTTTTTTGCTAAGGGTGGCGTTCTCTTCGTTCACGCGAGTCATTTCGCCCGCGGCCCAGTTGTGCCATTCCCCCCACTTGTTGAGGTCAAGCTCGAGCTGCTTTTTGTCCCGTTCGAGTTCCAGGATCTTGCCGCGCATCCTGCTTTCCCAACTGCGCAGGAGCCCGTCGAGCGTGGGCAATTCGCCGCCGTCTTGGGCTGGTCCGCTGGTTGAGATCGGAGGCATGCTGGTTGGTGCTTGGGCCGTGGCCTGGGCCTGGGCATTGATTTTCGCCTTCTCCAGTTCCATCGCCGCTTGGGACGCGGCGGTGCTTTTCGAAATGCTTCCCTCAAGCCGTGCGATGGCGGTGGCGATGGTGCGCTGGCGGTTGGAGCGCGTCTCGACCTCGTAGGCGGGGTGGTTTTTCTCCAGTGTTTCGTAAAGCGCGGCAGCTTCTTTGTACTTCGTGAGTGCGAGGTCCATGTCCCCGCTTTTTTCAAGGCGGCCGGCCTCATTGTAGATGAGGAACCCGTTGAAGTGGAGGTCGGAGGCGCCCCCCAAGGACTGCGCGAGGGCAGGGGAGGCGGCCAGCAATCCTGCGCAGGCTAGCAGGAGGGCGAGGAACAGTCGGTGCATGACGGGAAAGGGGCTTGGGGGAGCTTGAGAGGGGCTACCTTACCGCCTGAGGGGGGTTTGGCAATCGCCTTGGCGAAAGCGGGCATCCAGCATGGAGGAGGCGAAGCTTGCTGCGCGGTGGCGGGCATGGTTAAGTGTGATTGACTAACCCATCACATGACTGATCTCCTACGATGATGACCAGGCCTGCTTTTGTCCTCGAAAATGGCAGTGAACTGTGTGTTCCCATGGCCGGTGACGCGCCGGTGGGGCGTCTGGCGGAGGCCGAATAGGCGCTGGCCTTGTTGAGTGAGAAGACTTCTTTGACTCAGGCTGAGGCCTCGGCCGCTCGTGAACAGCTCACTGGCGAGCAGAAGGGGCTGACGGAGACTTTGGACACGGCCCTTCAGGCCCGTGGAAGCCTGGACGACCTGCGTGCCGACATCAGCATACACGAGCAGACAGCAGCGTTTTGACGAGATGGCCTGTCAGGCTGTAGATGCTGAAAAACAGCATGCGGAGCGTCAGCAAGCCCTCATGAAGCAGGGGGCGCAAACACGACAGAAGGTCGATGAGATTGAAAGCTGCCACGCAGCCCTCGAGGAATGGCAGCAGCGCATGCAGAACTGCCATCAGCGCTTGGCCGGCCTCCCTCCGGGCGCACTTGAGGCGCGCAATGAGCGCAACGAGATCGAAATCGTGATGGCCTCGATGCGCCATCTGTTCTCGAGCAAGGCCCGTGTGGTCTTCCTCCACTCCGTGCCCGCCGCCAATGTCACGCCTCCCGCGCCACCTGGGCATGCCCGAAGCCCGCGGCGGGCACATCACCGGTGCCTTCAGCATGCCTGACAAGGCGCTGCGTGATTAGGACCGCCGAATCGAGGACAACATCCGCGTCAACGAAGCCCGCCTCGAACTACTCGAGGCCCGTCTTCGTCGTGGCGAGGAGGATGAGAGATGCCAGCGAGAGAAAATCGCCACATTGAAGCAGCGACTCGCCGCCCATGCGCAGGGAGGAAAGGAGTTGTTTCAGGCTTCATGTGCCCCGGGTTGGCAGTCCTGTGATGGAACTTGAAACTTGGAACCTGAAACTAGCCCCCACGCCTCCGCAGCACCGCCACCCAGCGGTCCACCGATTTGCCCGGGGCGTCCTTTAGCTCCCGGCTGTTTTTGTTCCGCTTGTTGCTCACCACTTCCATGCCCAGCGCCTCCAGCGCTCGCAGCGCCAGCCGGTGCTCCACATCGAAGTAGCTCGTGATCACCAGCATGCCGTCCGGTCGCAGCTTGGCGATGCCCTGGTCGAAGATCTTCTTCCACAGCTCCTGACCATGCCAGAAGTTCTGATGCCGGAGGAAGACCATGTTGAAGTCATCTCCCAGCTCCTTGTGCTCGCCGATCTTTGTCGCGTCCTCGATCAAAAACTCCGCAGGGAGGTCCGAATGCCTCTCGCGTGCCTGCCGGATCTCGCGGATGCGGATATCCGCGCCCACCATTTCCACCGCGCCGCCCTCCGTCAAATCAGAACCCACCTGGATGAGCGTCTCTGCCTCATCGCATCGGCCGCAGGCCAGGTTCAGGATGCGCATGTCCTTCTGGCCCGGTGCCAGATGCGGCGAGAGGTGGTCTTGGAGGAGCGATTTGAGCTTCGCCATGTCCTGTTGGATTGGATTGAGGATCGGTTCGGGCATGTGTGGGCATTTGAGAGCATGAAATCCTTCGGACATCAACGGTTTGACGCTGTCCCGCTCCCAGCCGCGGTCTAAGCGACCAGCTTCTCGATCACCTGCCCGCCGATCTGCGAGAGTTGTTTGAAACGGCCGCCGTGATAGAAGGTGAGCTTGTTGTCATCTAGCCCGAGCAAGCGGAGCAGCGTAACGTGCAGGTCACGCACATGATGCACCTCCTCGATGGCCTCCATGCCGCGGTCATCCGTGGCGCCGATGCTGTGACCGGCTTTGCAGCCACCGCCCGCCATCCAGATCGTCATCGCCTTGGGGTTGTGATCGCGGCCGTAGGCGGTGCCGCCACGCACGCCATTGTCTGGTGTGCGGCCGAATTCACCGCACCACACGATGAGCGTGTCATCAAGCAGGCCGCGCTGCTTTAGATCGGTGACGAGAGCGGCGATGGGCTGGTCCACGCCGCGGATGAGATTGCCGTGCGCACGCTCGATGTAGTCGTGGCTGTCCCAGGTACCGTTGTAGAGCTGCACAAAGCGCACGCCCTTCTCGACGAGTTTGCGGGCGAGCAGGCACTTGCGGCCAAACGCATCCGTGGCGTCCTTGCCGATGCCGTAGGCTTCCTTCGTCTGCGCGTCCTCCTTTTCGAGGTCAATGACCTCCGGCACCTGCATCTGCATGCGGAAGGCGAGCTCGTAGTTGTTCATGCGCGCCTTCAGTTCGTCGTGTCCAGGGTGCTCCTCGGCGTGTTTGGCGTTTAATTTGCCCAGCAGGTCCAAATTCGCCCGCTGATGCTCCGGCGTGATGCCCAGTGGCGGTTGGAGATCCAGGATGGGCGATCCTTTGGCTCTTAGCGCGGTGCCTTGGAAATGCGCGGGCAGGTAGCCATTGCCCCAATTGGCACTGCCGCCCTGCGGGTAGCTGATCTCCGGTAGCACCACAAAGCCAGGCAGGTCCTGATTCATGGAGCCGAGACCATAATTCACCCAGGAGCCAATCGCCGGATCGCCGCCAAAGCGATTGCCGCAGTTCATTTGATACATCGCGGTGGGATGATTCACCGAATCCACCTGGCAGCCGCGATAGAAGCAAAGCTCGTCCGCGACCTTCGAAAGATGCTGCCACGGCTCGCTCATCCACGCGCCGCTCTGGCCGTGTTGAGCAAAAGCGAAGGGCGATTTCACATAGTAGCGCTTTCCGCTCTCCATCGCGGACTTCATCTTCCCTTCGCGAACAAACTCCTTCAGGTGGAGTTTTTCGAGCGTCGGCTTCGGGTCAAAGCAGTCGATGTGGCTCGGTCCGCCCTCCATCATGAGGAAGATGCAGTTCTTCGCCTTCGCGGGCACCATCGGTGGCTTTGGTGCCAGCGGGCTTTTTTGTTCAGCGGCGAGCATCGAAGTCAAAGCCACGCTGCCAAGGGAGGTGCCGAGACCATACACGAACTCACGCCGCGTGGGTGCATGCAGGGCACGATCACCAGCGCAGGAAAAAAAGGAGGCGTTCATGGCTCAGTAGAGGTAGGCGAATTCGTTCGAGTTGAGCAGCACGAGGCACACATCGGCCAATGCCCGCGTTTTGGCATCGCAATCCGCCGGTTGCAGGTCGGGGACGAAGTCAGCGTAGCCGGGGAGCTTTTCTTGGAAGCTGAATTTCTCGCCGGTGTTCTCCTCAACAGCTTCGCGGCGCACTTCGAGCGGCGGTTTAGGCTTTGAAAAGGTCAGGCGGGCCTGTTTGGCCTTCATCTGCTTCCAATGCGCTTCGCAGGCGGCTTGTTCATCAGCGGAAGGCTTGCGGCCAAACGTGAGCTCAAACACTCGCGCGATAGGATTCGCCGCTTTCTCCTTCAACACGCGATTCGCCAGCGCCAAAGCGCGGTCGTAACTCGCCTGACCATTGAACAGGCTGAAGACCTGCGGCGTGACGGTGGAAACCTCGCGAGCTTCGCAGGAGAAGTCGGGCGCGGGCTCGTTGAAGACCTCCATGAACGGATCGCGCAGGCCGCGAATTTTGAGCGCATACAAACTGCGGCGATGCCGCTGCTGCGGCAGCGGATTTGGCACCCACGCGGCCGCAAACGTGCCCATCACCATGCGTGGTTGCATGGCGACCTCGAGATTGATCTCCGGCCGGTTCGGAATGCCGCCGAGCGTTGGATTCAACTCGCCCGTGATGCTCAGCATCGCATCGCGAAGCTCCTCGGCCATCAAGCGGCGCGGTTTGAAGACGGCGTAGGACGAGTTTTCCAACTCGTCAGGTTTGGAACGAGTTGGAAAACTCGTTCTGCGATACGCCGCACTCGTCATGATGAGCCGATGCATCTCCTTCACGCTCCAGCCTTTCTCCACGAGCGTCGCGGCGAGGAAGTCGAGCAGCTCGGGATGCGTGGGCTTTTTGCCGGTGCTGCCAAAATTGTTCGGATTGCCGGCGATGGCCTGGCCGAAGTGCCAGAGCCACAGGCGGTTGACGATGGTGCGCGTGGTGAGCGGGTTGTCCTTGCTCGCGATCCACTTCGCGAGCGCGGTGCGTCGGCCTTCGACGGCTTCGGGGAACTCGATGCTGCCGAGGATGGAGAGCACGCCGGGCTTCACGGGCTTCGTCGGTGAAAACGGATCGCCGCCGCCGAGGATGGCGGTTTGTTCGAGCTCGCCGTTCTTCATGCGGTCGCCGGGCATGCGCAGCGGCTGGTAAACGTTCACCATCGGGATGGTGACGCCATTGTACACGCTGAAGGCATAGGGCTCGTAGCGCTCCATCTCCCACTTCAGGCGTTCGAGCCCTTTGCGGGCCACGCGTTCGTTGCCGAAGTCCTGCGGCTCAAAGCCGACGAGCTTCGGCGGATACTGATCTTCCGGCACGCCCTGCTTCGTCAGGATCTGACGCGCGGCACCAAAAACATCCGAGAAGCCCTTTTTGGCATGCTTGCCGCCACTCTTCTTTGCCTGCACCCCTGCGGCATTCCATCTCGCCGGGTCGATTTTTTTCTCAGCGAGCCACTTCACAGCGTTTTGGAGCAGTTTTTCATCGAGCACCTTCAAAATGGCCAGATGCTCGGCGCGGCGGGCTTCGAGATACTTTTTTTCCTCGAAGCCGCTCGTATTTTCCGACTTCAAAAACGGCGCTTCACGCTCGGTGAGCTGCGTCGTCGCGAAACAGGCCTGGATCGAGTAATAATCATGCGTGGGCACCGGATCGAACTTGTGATCGTGGCAGCGGGCGCATT
>JBJONJ010000300.1:0-2745 GCA_046051905.1 Verrucomicrobiota bacterium | reverse complement strand
TACAGCAGCCGCACACTCAGCGGCACGCCGAACCGCAACGACGGCGTCGCGGGCGGTTACGTCAGTCCCGAGGCGCTCGTCGATCTGCCTACCGAGCTCGATGAAGCCGTCGGCCCGCCGCAAAAACTGCCCGCAGGCATTCACTCGATGGATGACATCCGCGAGCTCGGCAATCCGAAGCAAACCATCCGCTACGACCACGATCCGCACTTCTGCATGGGCGTCATCGACGGCGACATCAAAGACTGCGAGATCGCCATCGGCGGCGATCCGCATGATCGCGACACCGCGCCGAATCGCGGCGAATTGAAGCTCCCCGCCTTGCCACCGATGCCGAAAGTGCCCGCGCAAAGCTCCGGTCGCCTCGAATTCGCCCAATGGCTCACGCAGCCCACGCATCCGCTCACCTCCCGCGTGATGGTGAACCGCCTCTGGCAGCATCTTTTCGGCGAAGGCCTCGTGCGCACGCCCGATGACTTCGGCATCACCGGCGCCGATCCAAGCCATCCCGAGCTACTCGACCATCTCGCCATCCGTTTTGTCACAAATGGTTGGAGCGTGAAGAAAATGATCCGCGAGATGATGCTCAGCCGCACCTACCGCCTCGCCACCACCGGCAATCCCGAGCATCCCGATGCGGGCAACAAACTCCGCTGGCGTCAAAACCCCAAGCGCCTCGAACTCGAACCGCTGCGCGACACGCTCCTGCAACTCGCCGGTCAACTCACCTTCGACCGACCCGAAGGCATCCAAGTCGCCGGCACCGGTGGCAAAGGCCGTCACGGCGTCACGCGTGGCCTGCTCGGCATCGAGGAGCCCTATCGCACTATGTACCTGCCCGTCGTGCGCGACAACATCCCCGAACTCTTCAGCACCTTCGACTTTCCCGCCCCCACCCAAATCAAAGGCCAGCGCGACGTCACCACCGTCGCCCCGCAGGCCCTGTTCTTCATGAACAACCCCTTCGTCGAACAACTCGCCGCCCAAATCGCCGACAAGGCCGGAAAAGACACGAAAGCCATCTACAAGCTCATCCTCGGCCGCGATCCCACCTCCGAAGAAATCACCCACGCCCGCGATTTGGACGACCAAACGCTCGTGCAGGCGCTTCTGGGCACGGCGGAGTTTCGATATGTGTTCTAACCACGAATAGGCACGAATGTTCACAAAGTTTTCCAAGCCTTAAACCCCAATCATTAGTGCTCATTCGTGAGCATTCGTGGTTTCAATTCTGCATCCATGACCACCCGCCGCTCCATTCTTCAATCCACCAGCGCAGGCTTCGGCTGGTTGGCGTTCAATGCGCTGCATCAGCAGTGGGCGAATGCGGCGGCACCGCCGAAGACGATCAATCCGCTCGCTCCGAAGGCCCCGCATTTTGCGGCGAAGGCGAAACGCGTGATCTTCATGTTCATGCAGGGTGGGCCGAGCCATCTGGACACGTTTGATTACAAACCGGAGCTCGTGAAGGCCAACGAGCAGAAAGTGGCGAAATACATGGGCACCGCGTTCGACTTCAAACCGCGTGGCAAGAGCGGGCTCATGATTTCCGACGCGTTTCCTGAGCTCTCGAAGCACGCCGACGATCTCTGCATTCTCAACGGCATGCAGACACGCACGAACGCGCATCAAATGGCCACCGTGGCGTTGCACATCGGCAGCGAGACGTTTGTGCGGCCCTCGATGGGCGCGTGGATCGTTTACGGCCTCGGCACCGAGGCGGAGGATCTGCCGGGCTTTGTCACCATCAATCCCGTGGCCGACACCGGCGGCGCGATGAACTACGGCAGCGCGTTTTTGCCCGCGAGTTTCCAAGGCACGCGACTCAGCACCACTGGCGGCGGCGTTCCCGATCTCTCGAACGGCCGGCTCAGCGACGCGCAGCAGCGGAAGCAGATCGAAT
This sequence comes from Verrucomicrobiota bacterium, assembly GCA_046051905.1. Classification (GTDB taxonomy): domain Bacteria; phylum Verrucomicrobiota; class Verrucomicrobiia; order Verrucomicrobiales; family Verrucomicrobiaceae; genus Prosthecobacter. Next base: position 842 of record JBJONJ010000300.1, on the reverse strand, counting down.
TCATCCAAAAAGCCAATCGCAGGCTCCTCGCGGGCGATCCCGGCAATCCCGAGCTCGAAGGCATCATCCAGAGCTACGAGCTCGCCTACAAAATGCAGACCAGCGTGCCCGACGTGCTCGAACTCGACAAAGAGCCCTCGCACATCCGCGAGCTCTACGGCCTCGACAACGGCGACACCGAGCGCTTTGGCACGCAGTGCCTCATGGCGCGTCGTCTCGCGGAAAAAGGCGCACGCTTCATCCAGCTCACCAGCACCGGATGGGACCATCACCAGCAGCTCCGCGAAGGCATCACCCGCCAGGCCACATCCATCGACAAACCCATCGCCGGCCTCATCGCCGACCTGAAGCAGCGCGACATGCTCAAGGACACCCTCATCCTCTGGGGCGGCGAATTCGGCCGCGGATCGAGCTACGACAACGAACCCTACAACGGTCGCGGACACAACGGCCGCGGTTACACCATGTGGATGGCCGGCGGCGGCGTGAAAGGCGGCTTCGCCTACGGCAGCACCAACGCCATGGGCGACACCGCCGAAACCGGCATCATCACCACCCACGATTTGCACGCCACCGTCCTCCATCTCATGGGCATCAATCACGAACGCCTCACCTACCGCTACTCCGGCCGCAACTTCCGCCTCACCGACGTGCATGGCGAGGTGGCGAAGGACATCCTCGCGTGAGGTTTGCCCTGTGGCGATTCGGGGCGGCGGAGTGATGGAGTATTGGAGTGTTGGGTATCAATCCGCACCACTCCATCACTCCTCCACTCCATATCTCCAACCTTCTGCCTGTCCCGGCTTGCCAGAGGGCAAAATCCGGTCAAGGAAGGCGCTCCC
>JBJONJ010000299.1:0-2653 GCA_046051905.1 Verrucomicrobiota bacterium | reverse complement strand
TCACGCTTTCGCCCGCGCTCTCCGCTTTGCTTCTCAAAGGCCATCACGACAAAAAGGATCTCATCACGAAGGCGATGGATCTGCTGCTCGGATGGTTCTTCCGGCCGTTCAACCGCTTCTTCGAGTGGTCGTCGAATGTGTATGTCGGCATCGTGAAGCGCACGATCCGCCTCAGCATCATTGCGCTCATGATTTACGGCGGCCTCGTGTGGGCCACGATGAAGGGCTTTCAAATTGTGCCGGAAGGTTTCGTGCCCGCGCAGGACAAGGCCTATCTGATTGGCTTTGCGCAGCTTCCAGAAGGTTCATCGCTCGACCGCACGGACGCTGTCATGCGCCGCATGTCCGAGATTGCGATGAAGCAACCCGGCGTGAAGGACGCCATCGCTTTTCCTGGCCTGAGCATTCATGGATTCAGCGCCAGCCCGAACAGCGGCATCGTTTTCGTGGGTCTGGATGACTTTGAAAAGCGCAAGACGCCTGACCTCAACAGCGCGGCCATCGCTGGCGCACTCAACGGGCAGTTCATGGGTATTCAGGATGCCTTCGTGCTCGTGCTGCCACCGCCGCCGGTGAACGGCATCGGCACGGCCGGCGGTTTCAAGATGATGATCGAGGACCGCGGCAACCGTGGCTATTCCGAGCTCTACAAGACCACGCAGGGCTTGATTGGCGCGGCCATGGGCTCTGGGAAGTTTGGCATGACCTACACCGGCTACACGGTGAACGTGCCGCAGCTTGAGGCCGATGTGGATCGCGAGAAAGCCAAGTCGCAGGGCGTGCCGCTCGCGAACCTTTACGAGACGCTGCAAATCAACCTCGGCAGCCTTTACGTGAACGACTTCAACCGCTTTGGCCGCACCTATCAGGTCGTCGCGCAGGCCGAGCAAAAATTCCGCGATGACGTCAGCGACATTACACGGCTCAAAACACGCAATGCCGCAGGTGAGATGGTGCCCATTGGCTCGCTCGTGAAGGTGAATGAGAGCTTCGGCCCGGACCGCGTGTTTCATTACAACGGCTACCTCGCCGCCGACATCAGCGGCTCCGCCTTGCCGCCGCTGAGTTCTGGGCAGGGAGAAGACCTCATCGCCAGCATCGTCAAAGAGGCCATGCCGGGCGGATTCGAGTTCGAGTGGACCGATTTGACCTACCAGAAGATCATCGCGGGCAACACGGCCATCTACATCTACCCGCTGTGCATCCTGCTCGTCTTCATGGTGCTCGCCGCGCAGTATGAGAGCCTGCGTCTGCCGCTCGCCATCATCTTGATCGTGCCGCTGTGCCTGCTCTTCGCCCTCATCGGCGTGTTTTACATGGGCGGCGACAACAACATCTTCACGCAGATCGGCTTCATCGTGCTCATCGGCCTCGCCTGTAAAAACGCCATTCTCATCGTCGAGTTCGCCAAAGAGAACTACGACCATGGCAAAACACCGCTCGAGTCGGCTCTCGAAGCTTGCCGCCTGCGTCTGCGCCCGATTTTGATGACCTCCATAGCCTTCATCGCCGGTGTGTATCCGCTCGTCGTCTCGACGGGTGCGGGTGCTGAAATGCGCCGCGCCATGGGGACTGCTGTTTTCAGTGGCATGATCGGCGTGACCTTCCTTGGTCTGTTCCTCACGCCGGTGTTTTACGTGCTCGTCATGCTCGGTCACAAGCGGAAGAAAGCCGCTGACGCCGCTGTTGAGTCCACCAACGCATCTATGGCCACCTCGCACTGATTTTCGTTATGCGCTCGCTTCTCCTTCTTGCTCTCACCACTTCGGCATTCGCTCAAGTTGGCCCGAATTATGAACGACCGGCCACCGCGGCCCCGCCGAAGTTCAAAGGCGTCACTTGGCGTGCAGCGACTCCTTCCGCGCATCTGCCGAAAGGCACATGGTGGACCGTGTTTGGCGATGCTCGGCTCAATTCGCTCGTCTCCGCCGCCACGGCGAACAACCAGCAACTCAAAGCCGCCATCGCACGCTTTGATCAAGCTCGCGCCGCGGCCCGCATGGCGCGTGGGGACTTCTTCCCGACAGTCAGTCTGCCATTGTCCGCCGAGACGCAGCAGACCTCGGAGAACATGCCCTCGCCGTTTCCGCTGAATGGTATGCGCTATGATGGTCCTGCCTACAATGCGCCGTTGGACTTCAGTTGGGAGTTGGACTTGTGGGGCAAGATCCGTCGTCAAAACGAAGGTGCTCGTGCCGATGCGGCGATGGCCGCGGATGCCGTGCACAACATCCTGCTCGGCATTCAGGCCGAGGTGGCGGTGAACTACTTCAAACTTCGCACGCTCGACAACGAGATGCGCATCGTGCGCGAGGCCGTCGGCTGGCGAAACGAGGCGCTCAAGATTGCCAAGGCACGCGTGCAGGCCGGTGCGGGCAGTGAATTGGAACAGGCACAGGCTGAAACGGAGGTCGCGACTGCGGAGGCGGAGATTTCGGCGCTTCAGGCGCAGCGTGACCAGCTCGAAAACGTTCTCGCCATCCTCATCGGCACCAGCGCCTCCGGTTTCAACGTCTCCGCAAGCAATGGCGGGCTCAGCTCACCTCCCAGCATCCCCACCGGCATGCCGAGCGATCTTTTGGAGCGCCGTCCAGACATCTCGCAGGCCGAGATGGCACTCGAAGCAGCAACCGCCCGCATCGGCGTGGCGAAG